>JBLMWY010000361.1:0-8481 GCA_050257475.1 Bdellovibrio bacteriovorus | reverse complement strand
CAGGACTGGGCGGACGCCGAGCGGGAGATCGACGAGCTGCTCGCCAAGGCCAGGCAGATCTACGGGGCCTGAGCCCCGCGTCCGCAGACGGGACTGCCGCTCAGCCGAGCTTGGCGTGCGGCGTCCCCGGTGCTCGGGCCTGGCTCCCGCTTGGGTCTGCCCGGGAAGGCCCGTGGGCGGGGGGCTATCCCGGCGACCACTCACGCCATTCGCCAGTGCAGACGTCGGGTGCCGGTGAGCCATGGATCTTCTGAGCACCATTCAGCAATGGCCACTGCCGGCCATTGCGGCCATCATCGCGGGCCTGGTGGTGCTGCTGGTGCCCCGGCTCCTCAACTACACGGTCGCCGCCTATCTGATCTTCATCGGCATCTTCGGGCTGCTGCGCTTTTTCAATGGGACGCCGGTCTCTGCCCAATCCGTCATCGCCCTGGTCGCGGGCGTGCTGGTGCTGATCAAACCCCAGGTGCTGAGCTACGTCGTGGGCGTCTATCTGATCCTAGCCGGCCTGCTTCAGGCGGGTGTGCTGCGGCTCTAGGGGCCGGTAGGGGCTTTGCCGGGCGTCCATGACCGCAAAAGGCGCCGTCGCCGCCGGACACCCCCAGACCGCGGAGGCCGCGGCCCTGCTCCTGGAGGCCGGCGGCAACGCCTTCGATGCCGCCCTCGCGGCGCTCTGCATGGCCTGTGTCGCCGAGCCGGTCTTGACCTCCCTTGGTGGCGGCGGCTTCCTCACCGCCCGCACCGCCGCCGGCAAGGCCCGGGTCTACGACTTCTTCGTCCAGACCCCGCGACGCATGCGTCCCCGAGCGGAGATCGAGCTCTTCCCGGTCGTGGCGGACTTCGGCAGCGCCCAGCAGGAATTCCACATCGGCCTTGGCGCCCTGGCCACCCCCGGGACCCTGCGCGGCCTGTTCGACGTGCACCGCGACCTGGGAACGGTGCCCATGCCCCGCATCGTGGAGCCCGCGGTCGCCGCCGCCCGCGACGGGGTTCGGCTGAACCGCCTCCAGGCCTACATCTTCAGCGTCGTGGCGCCGATCTACCTGGCTACCCCCGGCTCCCGTGCCCTCTACGCCAGCCCCCGGGACCCGTCTCGGCTCCTCGGCGAGGGCGAGTGCCTGCGCCAGCCTGAGCTTGGGGATACCCTCGAGCTGCTTGGGATCGAGGGGGACAGACTTTTCTACGAGGGCGAGATGGCCCAGGCCCTGGTGGCGCTCTGCGAGCAGGGGGGCGGCCAGCTCGCGGCCGCGGATCTCGCCGGCTACCGGACCCTCAGACGCCACCCCCTGCGACGGAGCTACCGCGACGCCCGGCTCCATCTCAATCCACCACCCTCCTCCGGCGGCCTGCTGATCGCCTTTGCCTTGGCCCTGCTGGAGCAGCGGGATCTCGGGGGCGTTCCCTTCGGTGCCCCCGAGCACCTGCTGAGCCTGGCCCACGCCATGGAGCAGACCAACCTGGCACGGGACGCCGGACCCGAAGATGAGCGGCTCCTGCAGGTCGAACGGCTGGACCTCCACCGTAAGGCACTGCCCGGTCGACCACTCGCCACCCGGGGCACCACCCACATCAGCGTCATCGACGCCGCCGGCAACGCTGCCTCCCTGACCCTCTCGAACGGCGAGGGCTGCGGCCAGATCCTCCCGGGCACCGGCATCATGCTGAACAACATGCTGGGCGAGGAGGACCTCAATCCCCAGGGCCTCCACTGCTGGCGCGAGGATGTGCGGGTGTCCTCCATGATGGCCCCGACCCTGGCCGAGCAGGCGGGGCGCCTGATGGCCCTGGGCTCGGGAGGCTCTAACCGGCTGCGCACCGCCATCCTCCAGGTGTTGTGCAACCTGATCGATTTCCGCCTGGAGCCTGAGGCGGCGGTGGCGGCCCCGCGCCTCCATCTCGAGCGCGGCAAGCTCAGCAGCGAGCCGGGATTCCCGCCCCAGTCCCTAGCGCGGCTCACCGATCAATGGCCGAACCACCAGCGGTGGGACGAGCTGAACCTCTTCTTCGGCGGCACCCATACCGTGGTCTACGACGGGCACCGATTTAGAGGCGCCGGCGACCCCCGCCGAGGCGGTGTGCTGCGGGTGGTGCCCTGACCGCCGAGCGCCGGGTGGTCCAGTCCAGGCCGAGAGAAACCGAGGATTGAGCGCATGCCCGCGAACCTAAGCCCGGAATATAAGGCCGCGGAGGCAGAGCTGCGCAAGGCGCGCGACCCCCAGGACCGGCTGCACTGGCTGCGCGAGATGCTGCGCACCATCCCCAAGCACAAGGGCACGGACCACCTGCAGGCGGAGATCAAGACGCGCATCAAGCAGCTCGCGGAGGAGCTGACGGCCCCGCACAAGGGCGGCGCGCACGGCGGACCAGTCACCATGATCCGCCCCGAGGGGGCCGCCCAGATCGCGCTCATCGGACCCCCCAACGCCGGCAAGTCGGCCCTCCACGGGGCCTTGACCCATTCCCACGCCCAGACCGGCCCCTATCCCTTCACCACCCAATACCCGCAGCCCGGCATGCTGCCCTACGAGGACACGCTCTTTCAGCTCCTCGACCTGCCGCCCATCGACCCGGAGCACCCGATCCCCTGGATCGGGGGAACCCTGCAGCAGACCGACGCCTGCCTGTTGGCGGTGGACCTCTCGGACCCCGACTGCCTGGACCGGGTCCTGGCCCTGCACGCGGAGCTCGGCCGCCGACGCGTCTACCTGACCAGGCACTGGCCGGGCAGCACGCCCGAGGCGGAGCGGGAGGTCCTCGAGGACCCCTTCGCCCAGCTTCTACCCACCCTGATGCTCGCGACCAAGGCGGACCTAATCCCCCACCTGGACGACGAGCTCAAGGTCTTCCGGGAGCTTGCTGGGCTCGACTACCCGGTCCTCCCCGTCTCCGTGGAAACCGGGCTCGGGCTGAGCGCGATCGGCCCCTGGCTATTTCGGGAGCTGGCCATCGTGCGCGTCTACACCAAGGCACCGGGACGGCCGCCCGATCAGGACCGACCCTTCACCCTGCGCCGCGGGGCCACGGTGGACGACGTGGCCCGCCTGGTCCACAAGGACTTCGCCCGGTCACTCAGGTACGCCCGCCGCTGGCGGCGAGGTGGAGGTAGCGTCTCCCAGGTCGGGCGCGATCACCCGGTGGAGGATGGGGACCTGCTGGAGCTGCACCTTTAGTGAGAAGCTGAATAAATGCCATCCTGGCATTTATTCAGCTCGCCCTCCAAGAGGCGCGACTCTTGGAGAGCTCCATTTTCCGGCACTTAGCGTGCCTGAAAATGCCGGACCATCCCTGGCCGGGATGGGAAGCGCAATAAATCAGCGTTTCCTTAAGTACAAAACGCCCTGGCGGCACGCCTTCGGCGGAACCGCTTTGCGTTCCGCCTGACCTCCACGGATCGCCCCGCGGAGGTGCGCCGACTCAATCGGGACAATAGCAGGCGCTGGTGCCCCAGTCCGGATGCTCGTCCCGGGCGTGCTCCAGGCAGGCAGCGCGGGCCTGCTCGATGGTGTCCCCGTAGAAGTGGGCGTGGCAGACGCGGCAGCGGCAGAACTTGGGCTCATGGGTGATGGAGTGCCGCCCTGGGTCTGGATGCTCATTGTCTCGTTCGGTCATGGTCGCTCTCCTAAGGATCGGCGTCGCCCAGTCGCCTCCTGGCAGTCCCCAAGGTGCAAACGGCACGGATCGCCGACCTCACCAGGGTACCGCCACACACTGGGCCAGCCAAGGCAATGGGGTGGGCGATGGGACCGCGGGAGCGCGAAGCGTTAGCGACGATTGGGGACAGGGAGACGGCAGTCCTGGCATCCTCCGCCCGCCCGGCGGCCCCGGCACCCCTGCGCAGGTATTGGCGGACAACCGCCGTTCGCTCCCTGACCCTGTCCCCAAGACGCCACCCAGGCCGCGACCTACGCCGATCAATACTCGGGGGCCGCCCCTTGGTACTCGAGCCCGGCCCGGCTCGCCTGGACCTTGACGGCCTCGTAGAGCTTCTGGTCCAGGGAATCCGCCGCGCCGCCCGCCGCCTCGACCTGGGCGCGCAGGTAGCTTGACCGCTCGTTCGCCAGGTCTTTGATCTGGCGGGTAAGCTCCGCGCGCTCCTCGGCCTTCTGCTCGACGAGCTCCCGCCGCGCCTCGGGCTCCAGGTTGGCCAGGGGTGCCGGCAACTGCTCCGCCGGCAGCGCATCCAGATCGACCCGACCGCTCTGCACCTCCTCCACCAGCTCCTGCTTGGCCGCGAAGCTCGCCTTGCCGCTCTCGGAGGCCAGGTAGCCCGCCCGCCGGGCGAGCACGGCCGGGGCCGAGGCGGCCTGGACCTCTCGGGCCTCGGCGCTCTCCGCGTCGCGCTTGGACCTGATCTCAGCGCTGCCGTAATAGAGACGGGTGTCGTCGAGCCGGGCCGAGAGCCGCGCCAGCGCCTCGTCGTAGGGCGTGGCGATCGCCACCGCTCCACCCGCCTGATCCACCCGGAAGTAGCTCCCGTCACCCAACTGGGCGATGCGCTGCCAGTCGGCCGTGGTCTCGCCCAGGTCACCGCACTGGATAGCGTTGACGCGGATGCCGCGACGGCGGGCCTCGGCGAGGATCTCCGGATACTGGACCTGCTGAACGTAGTCGAGATGGGGCGGCGCATCGCCCACCAGGAAGATCACCTTGTAGGCCGTCGACTCCTGGCTCCAGGAGACGCGGTGCACCGCGTCGTGCAGGGCCTGGTTCACGTCCTCGGGTCCATCGCCGCCCCCCTGGGCCTCATAGCCCGCGAGGGCGGCATGGACCCGATCCAGGTCGGGGGACAGGTCCAGCACCCGGGTGACATAGTCGTCGCCCCGGTCCCGGTAGGCGACCAGACCCATGCGGATCTCGGGCGCCGGCTGACCCGACGCCAGAGTCGAGGCGATGGACCAGATCTTCTCCTTGGCGGTCTGGATCAGCCCGCCCATGCTGCCCGTGGTGTCCAGCACGAAGAGCGCGTCGATGACCGGCCGCTGATCTGCGGTCGGCTGGATCTGGAGCCCCTGGACAGGCCCCTGTGGCGCGTCCGTGCGGGCCTCGGGCGTAAAGACCGGGGCCAGGGCCACGGCCGCGGCCGTGGCGACGAAGAGCAGGAGCGCGGTCGTCTTGGTGCTTGTGGTCTGGGCTCTCGTTGTCGTGGTGTTCATGTATCACTCCTAGGCCATTGAATGAATAACCTTGTTTGGACCTTTGGTTGACGCGCAACGCGAGCTCGCAAAGTCAGTTGGCAGACGGGGTGCCTGACCCGAAACCCGCTGCCATGCAGAGCCATTAATCTTCTTCTTGCGAACATTTATTCGCGTTTATTCGCGTTCATTCGCGGACAGATCCTCTCTTCAAGTCCGCTTCGGACCCATCGCGGCCGCTGACCGATGCTCAGAGAGTCGCCCGCCGCTGCAGCCGCTCCATCGCCCGCTCGGCCGCCCGCCGGGCCAGATCGAAGGGATCTGGTCCGGGCTCGGGTGAAGTCCCGGCCCCGGGCCGGTCCGGGATGGCGGCGAAGGGGGCCTGGATCAGGAACAGACACCAGACCGAGAGGAAGAGGCTTCCGGTATGGTTCCCGGCCCAAAGGGCGGCGGCCAGACCGGTGACGATCAACCCCAGGTCCAGCAGGGCGGCAACGGGCGTCGCCTGGTGATAGAGGCCGCGGACCAGCCAGATCAGACCCGACTGGACCAGGACCTGGGTCCAGGGTCCGGGAGAGAGCCCCCAGGCGATCCCGGTGACCATCAGCCAGCCGATGACCATGACGACCCGCCCGGCCCGCTCCCGCGAGCGCCCCAGCAGGTAGAGCAGGTAGCCGAGACCGAGGCCGGCGATCACCAGCGTCAGCGCCGAGGTCCGAGGGAGCATCAGGGTCAGGACGCCCTGGGTCAGGGCCGCGGCCAGGGCGGCTATGAGCGCGACCAGCGCGCCCTCCAGAAAGGTCGGGCCCTTCATGCCGCACCGCCACGCTGGCGCTTGGCCCGCAGCAGGTGGATCTCCACGTCTTCGTCCCGGATGGGGAATCCCGACCAACAGGGCGGCTCCTCGTCCGGTGCGGCGGCGGGCACCTCGTAGGCGGCCGCTCGGGCGCGCAGGTCCGCGAGCCGGGACTCGCGCTCGGCAATGCGCCGGCTGGCGCGCTCCAGCTCGGCCTCCAGCTCGGCACGGCGCCGCCCCAGCCGTTGCTGCTCCCGTTCCACCTCGAGGCGGCGGCGGATCAGGGGCCGGGCCAGATCCTCCCGGCCCTCGGCTAGACAGTCCTCCAGGGCCGCCGCGGCCTGCCCCAGGGCCTCTACGCAGGCGGCCTCCTGGGGACCGAGCCGAGCCAGCTCCCGCGTCAGGTGCGCGAGTCGCCACCGCTCGCCGTCCAGGGCCTGCTCCATCTCCCGGATGGCCTGGGCCAGCACCAGGTCTGGGGCCTCCAGTCGGTCGAGGAGCGCGTTGATGTCGGCACGCCAGAGGCGAGCCAGCCGGGTGATGAGCGCCATGAGTCGTGACTCCTTCGCACGTTGTGTTTGGGTACTTGGAGTCTAGGAAGGGCCGGCGACCCCTCCCAGGCACGGCCCGGTAAAACCTGAGCGCCCGGATTTACAGAGTCTTTACGGACTCCTCGGGACTTCCGGTGCTAGGCTTCGGGGTCCATGGACAAGAGGCCGCGGCTGCTCATCGTCGAGGACGAGGAGCCCATCCGGGTGGGGCTCACGGACCTCTTCGTCTTTCATGGCTTCGCGGTGGAGACCGCGGCCACCGGACCCGAGGGGCTCGCCAAGGGGCTCACGGGCACCTTCGACATGATCCTGCTCGACGTCATGCTGCCCACCCTGGACGGCTTCGAGATTTGCGACCGCATCCGGGCCGCGGACCCGGAGCAGCCGGTGATCCTGCTCACCGCCCGCACCGCGGACGCCGACATCGTCCAGGGGCTGCGGCTCGGGGCCGACGACTATGTGACCAAGCCCTTCTCCGTGACCGAGCTGGTGCTGCGGGTCCAGGCGGTACTGCGCCGCAGCCGCGGCCTGGCGCGCGAGGCGGCCCTGCTGCGCCTGGGTGGGCTCAGCATCGACCTGGGGGACCTGACCGGCCGCCGCGGGGCGGAGTCCATCCCCTTCACGCGCCGGGAGATCGAGGTCCTGCGCTATCTGGCCGCCAACGCCGGTCGCCCGGTCTCCCGTGAGGAGCTCCTCACCAAGGTCTGGGGCTATGCCCGGGGCTGCGGCATCGAGACCCGGACCGTGGACATCCACGTCGCCAAGCTGAGGCGCAAGATCGAGCCCGACCCCGCCGAGCCGACCCACCTGGTGACGGTGCGCGGGGTCGGCTACCGCCTGCTGGGCGCCACCTGATGGCCCGCTCCGAGAGCGATCGGGCCCGCGCCCGGCTGCGGCGCTGGCTGGCCCTCTTCTTCCTGGCCCTGGCGGTGCCGGGCGCACTCCTCGTCTACAGGGCCTACGACCAGCTCAAATGGGAGTCCTTTCGCCGCCAGCAGATCCTGGCCCAGGATCTGGCCGAGCGCGTCGACCGGCGGCTTCTCGAGCTGGTGCGCACCGAGGAGGCGCGACCACCCGAGGACTACGGGTTCCTGGTGGGCCCTGGGGACGCCAGCCGCCTGGAGGGCCGCCGCTCGCCCCTCGCGACCTTCCCGCCCGCCACCCTGATCCCGGGTCTGCTCGGCTGGTTCGAGGTGGGTGAGGACGGGCGCTTCAGCACCCCCTGGGTGCCGGGGCCCGGGGTATCGCCGACAGGGCTCGGGATAGCCCCGGAGGAGCTGGCCCAGCGCCAGGCGGCCGCACACCGCATCGAGTCCGTGCTGGTCGGCAACCGCCTCGCGGACACCCAGGCGGGCGGGGCAGAGGCGGCCCCGAGGGAGCGGCGACAGCCTGACGCGGCCCCCTCGCCGGCGGCCACCACCCTGGCTGAGGGCCCATTGGCCAGGGACGAAAGGGTCAAAGACGAGGCGAAGCAGGCATCTGGGACCCGGCTCTCCCAGGCCGCCTTCGAACGGCTCGCCGCCCAGGCACCCGAGAGGCACACGGCCGCGGGGCGCCCCCGCTCACTCGGACAGGTGGAGGACCTGGCCCTGGACTCCGGGCTTGCCAAGCACCGGCAGACCCCAGCAAGGCCCCCGGCGCCGGAGTCCCCTCCCGCCGCGGAGGCGCGGCTCGAGCCCGAAGCTGAGGCCAATCAGACCTTCTCCAGTCAGGCCGCGCACGACACGACGGAGCCGGCACCCCGCAACGGTCCGGTGCGGCTCTTCGCCCTGACCCAGGAGCCGTTTCGACTGGCCCGCCTGGACAGCGGGCACCTGGTCCTGTTTCGGCGGGCCCTGAGCGCGGGCGAGCAGGTCATCCAGGGGCTGCTCCTGGACCTCGGCCCCTTTCTGGCCGGACTGGTGGGCGAGCCCTTCGCCGCGAGCCCCCTGGCGGGCACCGCGGATCTCACCCTTGCCCATCGTGGGGAGATCCTCACCACCTGGGTCGCGTCCAAGACGAC
>JBLMWY010000360.1:0-22878 GCA_050257475.1 Bdellovibrio bacteriovorus | reverse complement strand
CGCGGGCGAGCTTGGCCGCGTAGGCCTGCATCTCCTCCTCGGTGCGGAGCTCCGTGGCGCACACCAGGAGCGCCGGGTCCAGCTCCGGGTAGTCCAGCCCGAGGTCGAAACCGCCCAGGATATTGTGGGCGGCCAGGGACCGCAGCAGGTCCGCGGCCGGTGCCGGCAGACGCAGGGCTTGCTCGTGAAAACAGGATCCCGCAAACAGGGGCTCAACGCCCGGGATCGCGGTGAGCAGGTCCACGAGACGGGCGGTGTTCGCGTGACACGCAGCTGCCACCCGTTCCAGGCCCTCGGCACCCAAGATTGCCAGGTGGATGGTGGCCGCGGTGACCAGGAGCCCCTGGTTGGTGCAGATGTTGGATGTCGCCTTGCTGCGGCGGATGTGTTGCTCCCGGGCCTGCAGTGTCAGGGTGAAGCCAGGCTTACCGTCCAGGTCCAGGGTTCGGCCCACGATGCGCCCGGGCATCTGGCGCACCAGGTCCTTCTTGCAGCAGAGGAATCCCGCATAGGGCCCGCCCGAGGCCAGGGGGATTCCCAGGGGCTGGGCCTCGCCGCAGGCGATGTCGGCACCGCCCGAGCCCCAGGCGCCCGGGGGCTTCAGCAGGGCCAGGGCGACGGGGTTCACCACCCCAATCACCAGGGCCCCCCGGGACCGCGCCCAGTCCGTGGGCCCGTCCACGTCCTCCAGAACCCCAAAGAAGTTGGGCTGATTGATCACCACCGCCGCCAGGGGGCTGTCTCCAGCGGCGGCCTCCAGGGCCTCCACCGGGGTCTGTCCCTCCGTGCGATCAAACGGGGCCTCCAGGATCTCGATCCCTTGGGGCTCGCAGATGGCCCGCACGACCCGGCGATAGGCCGGGTGCAGGGCGCGGGGCAGGAGCACCCGGTGGCTGGCGACCTTGCGGTTGGCGCGCACCGCCATGAGCACCGCCTCCGCCAGGGCTGAGGCACCGTCGTAGAGCGAGGCGTTGGAGACCTCGAGCCCGGTGAGGGCCGTCATCATGGACTGGAACTCGTAGAGGAGCTGCAGGGTGCCCTGGCTCGCCTCCGCCTGGTAGGGGGTATAGGCACTGTAAAACTCGCCCCGGGTGGCGATCTGCCAGACCGCCGCCGGGATGTGGTGATCATAGGCCCCGGCGCCGATGAAGCAGAGGGGCTGGCCGTCCTCACGTGCCCTTGCCTGCATGAGGCGTGCGATGTCCATCTCCGCCAGGCCCGTGGGGATGGCGGCGAGCTCGCCGATGCGCAGCCCCGGCGGGATCTCGTCGAATAGGGCGTCGATGGAGTCGACGCCGATGGCCGCGAGCATAGCGGCGACGTCCTCGTCGGTGTGGGGGATAAAGGGCATGGCTAGACTCCCAGGGCCCCTCACCGGGCCCGACCGCTGGTCTTTGGACGGTCTCGCGGGCTCCGGTCGCCGCCCGAGCCTCGGTAAGTGGGTGCGTCAGGACTCCTCGTCCACCACCGCCTGATAGGCCTCCGCATCCAGGAGGCCTTCGAGCGCGACCGGATCCTTCAGCCGCAGGGAGAAGATCCAGCCGTCCCCATAGGGGGCCTGGTTGATGGCGTCCGGGGTATCCGCCAGGACCTGGTTGGCGTCAACGATCTCACCGGCCAAGGGGGCATAGATGTCGGAGGCAGCCTTCACCGACTCCACCACGGCGCAGGCCTCGTCCGCCTCCACCGCACGGCCGACCTCGGGTGTCTCGACGAACACGATATCCCCCAGGGCCTCCTGGGCATGGTCGGTGATGCCGACGGTGACGGTGCCGTCACCATTGTCCTTCACCCATTCGTGGCTCTTGGTGTATCTGAGGTCGGCAGGGACTTGGCTCATGGTTGTCTCCGTTTAGGTCCGGTCGATGGCAGGGTCACCGAACGGCTGCTGGTGAATCGGCAACTGATCTGCAACTGAATGGGCGGGGCTTTCGGGGTCGCCAATCTCAGAGGTCGAGGCAGGCCCGACCATGGCGCACGAAAGGCGGTCTGACCACCCGGGCCGGGACTGCCTTGCCCCGAATGTCCACCGCGCAGGCCCCACCCAGACCCGGCTGAACCCGGGCGAGGCCGATGGAGCGATCGAGGGTGGGAGAGAATCCCCCCGACGTGACCTCGCCCACCGCTTGGCCGTCGGCGACCACCGTCTGATGGCCCCGCAGCACCCCGCGCCCGGTGAGTAGCAGGCCCACAAAGTCGCGCAGCGCGGGGTTGTCCCGAAGCGCCGTCAGGGCCGAGCGTCCGATGAAGTCGCGATCGGGCGGCTCCCAGGCGACGGTCCAGCCCAGACCAGATTCCAGGGGGCCAACGGACTCGTCCATATCCTGCCCGTAGAGATTCATCCCGGCCTCGAGCCGCAGGGTGTCCCGGGCGCCGAGACCACAGGGCTGGATACCGGCGGCGATCAGGCCCTGCCAGAAACCGCTGGCATCCTCGGCGGGCAGGATGACCTCGAAGCCGTCCTCGCCCGTGTACCCGGTGCGCCCCACGAACCAGCGCTCCCCCTCGGCGGCGAAGAAGGGCTTGAGGTCCATCGCCGGGGCCCGGCAATCAGGGGGCACCAGAGGGGCGGCGAGGGCGCGGGCCTCCGGGCCCTGGACGGCGATCATGGCGAGGTCGTCCCTCGGTTCGATCGTCAGGTCGAGACCGGCTGACTGGGCCCGCATCCAATCCAGGTCCTTGTCCGCCGTGCCCGCGTTGACCACCATCCGATAATGACCGGACCCCCGGAAGTAGACGATGAGGTCGTCGACGACCCCGCCCCCCGGGTTCAGCATGCAACTGTAGATTGCCTTGCCCGGTGACTTGAGCTTGGCCACATCGTTGGCGAGGAGTCGGCGTAGGAAGGACTGGGCGTCCGGGCCGGAGAGATCCACGGGGCGCATGTGGGAGACGTCGAAGCAGCCGGAGCGGCGGCGCACGGCGTGGTGCTCCTCGATCTGGGAGCCGTAGTGCAGCGGCATGTCCCAGCCGCCGAAGGGGACGATGCGGGCGCCGAGGCGCTCGTGCTCGTGAAACAGGGGGGTGCGCTTGCCCATCCGACTCTCCTCGCCCTTGGGCTTGGAACCACGAAAAGACGCTCGGAGCACCAGGTCCCCGGTTGCGTCCCTCTGTCCCAGACCTGAGAGTTTGCGCAGGACGGCGCTCGAGCTGTCCTGCGCTGCCCCGTCGGTGGGTCGCGGCCTGGGCTTCGAGACCACAACCGCTCTCCAGAGTCGGTCATCAGCCCCAGGGTCCCTTGTGCCTGAGCGATTCCGGGCCGTTGCGCCTTCGGCGCCGGTCGTGGCGCCGGAGCCCCTGGCTCATCGGTTGCCGGACCGGTCTCTCCCACGGGGCCTGACGCGAACCGCGACTATACGGGTGGGAAGGGAGGAAAGAAAGGGTCACCACGGAAGGGCCCAGGACCAAGGACAAAGGGCCAAGAACCGAGGGCCGAGGATTGGACTATGCCCCGTTCCTCGCTTCCCACGCCGGCCCCTCGCACCCTCTTCCTCGGCCCGCGGCGCTGGGCCCTCGGCCCTTCCGCCGCCCTAGGCCCTCGGCCTCTCCGCCGCTCGCTCCTTGCGCCGGAAGCCCGTGTTCCCGCAATCGGCGCAGGCGGGGATGCGCCCGGCCTGGACAAAGTGGGTCTCGGCACCGCACTTATCGCACACCAGGGTGCCGGGGCCCGTGATCTCCCCCGCCTGGTAGAGGCTCATCTGGCGGGCGGTCTCCGCCCACTGGGCGAGCTGCAGGCTGGTCTGGTCGGCGGCCTTGGCGAAAAGGTCCATCATCCGCTGCTCGATCAGCTCCAGGTCGAAGCGCCACCACTCGCGGATGTCCTGCCCCGTCTCTGCGATGTAGCTGGCGGCGTCCTCCACGTCCCGGCGCAGGTAGTCGGCCACCTTGTGGGCCTCCTCCCGCGTCAGCTCTCCAAGCTCAACCATGTTGTCCCGCGCCTTGTCCAGCAGCTCTCTGAAGCGCGGGACCGATTCCTTTTGGGCGGTCTCCAGGGTCTCCTGGGTCCGCTTCAGCATCTCCTCATAGGCGGCCACCATCTTGTCGACGGGTTTGTCGCCGGTCTGGCCCTGGTCGGGATCTGTCATGGTCGTCTCCTGCTTGGTGGTTCCGGATCAAGTGTGCGCCACGGGGGAGATTTGGCAACTTGGGCGCACCGAGGTCGGTTTGGGGCGGAGCCGCGGCGAGTCGCCGACTCGAGGGGAGTGGCATCACCGACTCAGGTGGAAAGCGAGGGCCGATCCAATTCCTCGAGGCTCACCCGCTGCTCAGATTCCACGAGGCACCGGACGAACAAGATGTGGTTCCTCGCGGATCGCGCCAGAAAAGGACTGGACAGGGCATAGAAGGGTCTACCGGTGCCCGGGGGCTGCAGACCCATGCGCTGCATGGCGATCGAGTACATCGCCAATCTGACCTCTGGCTCTGCGTGGGCAAACGCCTCCGGGCTCATACGGTGCGTCGGTAGCAGGGTCTGGACCGAGCCGTCGAGCTCTCGCCGCAGATCGGGGCTCGCGGTCTTTAGGACGAATGCGGCATTCACGACGTTCCAGGCGACGCGGCGCCGGTCACGCCAGAAGGTGTAGAACGGATAGGCGATCGCGGCCAGCAGAACGGCCGTGAGCACGATCATGAGTGGCACGAGCTTGGAGTCCATGAGGGCGGCGTATTTGGACTTGCAGATTGAGGTTTGATTCGGCGTTTCGAGACAGCGAGGGCCCCTAGGAGCGGATACCCGAATCCCGTGCCCCTTCCGCCGGGGCATCGCCGTGGGGACCGAGCATCGCCGCGGCGATTCGGCCGAGACTGGCGGCGTCGTAGGACGCGAACTGCTCCAGGTGCCCCCACACCGGCTTGGGCCAGCAGGGGTCTCCGGGGTGGCGGCCGATCACGTGGACGTGGAGCTGGGGGACCAGGTTCCCGATCCAAGCGACGTTGATCCGGGTGCTACCGAGGTTGGCCTTGAGGTAGTCGCTAACCCGTTTGCAGTCCGAGAGCACGGCGTCCCGCTGGGTAGTCGGCAGGTCCAGCAGGTTGGCTAGGTCGGTCTCGGGGACCAGGATGAGCCAGGGCAAGGCGGCGTTGCGGTGCAGCAGCAGATGGGTCGCCGGGAGCCGGCCGAGGTGATGGCAATCCGCCAGCAATTGGGGGTGGATCTGGAAATCGCTCATGGGCTGACCGGCACCAGGCCCCCTGTCGCCTTCGTTGGGGGCCGAGAGTTCCCGAGAACTATACTTGGATTCGGGAGGTAGTCCGTACGTAGGGAGGTGTAGAGATGTTCAAGTATGTGATCGTTCCGTTGCTCGCGCTCCTGCTCGGCGGGCCTGTCGTGGCCTACGACGCGGGGTTGGCGCAGACCTACCAGAACCTGTTCGCGTCCTTCGACGAACAGCAGACCGCGAAGGCGCTCCACATGATGACCCCGGAGCAGATCGTGGAGGCCCTGAAGAAGGGGGAGCCCCTGGTCATCCTCGATGTGCGCACCGAGCGTGAGCAGTCCATTGTGGGGGTGACCCAGCCAGGCGCCCTGCACATGTCCATGAACAGGGTGTTCACGCCTGAGGGCCTGGCCCAGATCCCCTCCGACAAAAAGGTCGTCGTGACCTGCCATTCGGGGGCCCGCGCCCTCGCCGTGTCCACCGCCTTGCGGGACGTCGGATTTGAGAACGTGTACTGCATGAAGGGTGGCCTGAAGAAGCTGATCGAATACCTCGATCCGAAGACGGCCTTCTGAGCCGCCCACCCCGCCCTGACCGCAACTGGGCCCACGGCGAGCGCCGCGGGCCTGTCCTGACCCGATACTCATCACGCCGCCAAGGCCAGCCGCTTGACACCGCCGAAGTCCGTCTTGCCCGAGCCGAGCTTGGGAATGGCCTCGACCCGCCTGACCTCCGCGGGGATGCTCAAGGGGTTGGCCCCCGCCTCTAGGAGGGCCTTGCGCAGGCCATCGGAATCGATCTCCGCGGCGGCCAGGAGCACGATGCGCTCGCCCTTCTTCTCGTCCGGAAGGTTGACGGCGGCCAGCTCCAGCTCGGGCTGCCGCAGCACCGCCCGCACCTGCTCCTCCACCGCCCCGAGACTGACCATCTCCCCGCCCAGCTTGGCGAAGCGGGAATAGCGGTCGACGATGGTAAGGAAGCCATCCGCGTCCAGGTGACCCTTGTCCCCGGTCTTGTACCAGCGCATCCCATCGCGCTCCACCACCGCCTCGGCGGTCTTCTCCGGGGCCCCGAGATAGCCCTTCATGACCTGGACCCCGCCGATCAGGATGAGCCCGTCCTCCCCCGGCGGGAGGGACTCGAGCGTCACCGGGTCCACCACCCGGAATGCGGTGCCGGGCAGCGGCAGACCCACGGTCCCGGGTCTGGAGCCGGCCTGGGTCTTCCAGGTCGCGGTCTCGATGGTATCGGGGACGTTGACGCTGGCCACCGGGGTGGTCTCGGTGGCCCCGTAGCCCTCGTAGATGGGCTTGCCGAACTTGAGCAGGAAGGCCTCGCGCACGTCCGGGGCCAGGCGCTCGGCCCCGGCCACCACGATTCGCAGGGAGTCGAGCATGAGCGGATGCACCTTCCTGTTGCGGGTGTAGAGCCGCAGGAAGGTGGAGGTGCTGCAGAGCACCGTGGCCCGGTGTCGGGCGATGGCCTTGGCGGTGCCCAGGGCGTCGGTGGGGTCCGGGTGGCAGACCATGGGGATGCCCTCGATCAGGGGCAGGAAGGTGGTCACCGTGAGCCCGAAGGCGTGGAAGGGGGGCAGGTTGGCGAGGATGACATCGGTGGCCTCGGCATTCAGCACGTCCGAGATCTGGCGCAGGTTGCCGAGGATATTGCGGTGGGTGAGCTCGATCCCTTTGGGTGTCCCCTCGCTACCGCTGGAGAAGAGGATGGCGGCGGTCGCCTCTGGGTCTCTCGACTGATTGAAGAGGCCCAGCAAGGCACTCGCCGGGAGCAGGCCGGCGAGGGCCAGGGTGGCGAGGCCCTCCAGCTTGCCGATCCCGGTCCGGAGGTCCTCCATGGGGTGGAGTACGCAGTCCCCGAGAGCCGCCCCGAGGTCGATCCCGCGCCCCTCCAGCCGCTTCAGGAAGCGCTCCGCGGTGATCACATGGCGGATGCCCGCGGCGGCGATGCCGGTCTTTAAGGCCTCGGGTGAGGCGGTGTAGTTGAGGTTGACCACGGTCTTGCCCGCGAGGAGCCCCGCCAGATTGGCGATGGCGGCGGCAGAGCTGGCCGGCAGCAGGATGCCAAGGGTGGGCTCCGGGGCCAGGCGGCGGAGGCGCCGGGTGAAGAGCAGCACCGCGGCGATGAGCCGCCGGTTGCTGAGGCTCGTGCCCGCCGAGTCGATCACGGCGACCCGACCGGGTGCTCGCTTGGCGGCCTGGAGCCAGGCCTCGGGCAGGGTGGGAAGCCCGGCCACATGGGTCTGCCAGGAGCTGACCGCGAGCTCGAAGACCGCCTGCTTCACCCGCTCGGCCCCGTACTCCAGGGGCAGGGTAGGGCCGAAGGCGACCACCACCTCCCGGGTCCGGCCCTCCCGACGGCCCTCCTTGAGCTTGGCGCTGGCATAGGAGAAGCGGCTGCCCCAGAGCCCGCGGAGATAGAAGGGCAGGATGACGCCGGAGCTGGCGGCCCGGGCGGCGAGCTCGAAGCCCCGCTTGAACTCCGAGAGCTGGCCGTTCTTGCTGATGGTCCCCTCCGGGAAGAGACAGACCACCTCGCCTTGGTCCAACAGCTCGGAGACGGTCTTGATCGCCTGCCGGCTGCTGCCCCGGGAGATCGGCACCACCCCGAAGAAGTCCAGGAAGCGCCTGAGATACCAGCGCTCATAGATCTCACGCTCCATCACGAAGCGCACGGGTCTTGGGCTCGCCATCTGCACCATGGCCCAGTCCACCCAACTGATGTGGTTGCCGAGCATCAGCACCCCACCCTGGGCCGGCAGGTTCTTGAGCCCGATGACGTTAAGCCGGTAGCGGGTGGCCAGTATGCGCGCGATCAGGAAGCGCACCAGGGACTGGGGGAGCTGGTAGAGGGTGTAGAGGGCCCCGACCAGGGCCACCCCCGCCAGCCCGACCATGAGGGCCATGGCCCCCAGCTCTGCCTTGGCTGCCAGCACCGTGATGGCGAGGAAGGTCAGCATCCAGAGGTTCTGGATGAAGTTGCTGGCCGCCAGCACCCGCCCCAGGCCCGATTCCCCCGCGTTGAACTGGATCAGCGCGTTGAGCGGGACCAGGAAGAGCCCGCCGAGGAAGCCCAGCACCAGGAAGTTGACCCCGTGCAGCCAGATGGATGGCAGGCCCGGGAGGATGAAGAGCGCGACGGCGATGCCGATGGCCCCGATGGCCACGAGGGCCGTCTCGATGTGGCCCCGGGACACGCGGCCCGCCAGCACCGAGCCCAGGATGATGCCGATGCCCGAGCAGGCCAGCATCCCCTGGATGATGACCGTGTTGGTCTCCCCCAGGGTCTCCTTGGCGAAGGCCGGGAAGACCGCCAGGATCACCTGGGAGATGGACCAGAAGACCGCGAGCCCGATGATGGAGAGCCAGATCACCCGGTTGCCCCGGGCGGCGCCGAGGTTCTCCCGCAGATAGCGGCCGCTGCGGTAGCGGTCCCACGCGAAGGCGATGGACTGACCGGCGTTCGTCAGGGGCAGGCGGTACGCGAGCACCAGCTCGATCAGGGCTCCAAGCACCAGGAACCAGCCCACCGGGGCGATGAGGTGCATCACCTCCCCCGGGTTCCCGTAGGTCTGGCCCGTCAGGCGTTGTTCGAACAAGATGGAGAAGACGAAGATCCCGGCCAGGATGGCGGTGGTGGCCGTGGCCTGGGCCCAGCCGTTGGCCGCCGCCAGGGACTCCTTGCCCACCAGCTCCTTGATATAGCCGAACTTGGCCGGCGAGTAGAAGGCGCTCTGCACCGCCAGCAGGAAGGTCATGGCGAAGGCGGCCCAGAACCAGCCGAGGTAGTAGAAGACCGTGATCGCCAAGGTCAGGGTCACCGCCGCCCAGGCGCTGACCCGCATCACCCGGTTCTTGGGGAAGCGGTCGGCGAGAAACCCGGAGGGCGTGAAGAGCAGGACGAAGGGCAGGAGTATCAGGGCATTGACGATGGCCGTGAGCAGGATCTGGGCATCGCCGTCGAAGGTCTTGAACAGGGTGTTCTGGATGATGATCTTGTGGCCCAGGTCCACGAAGGCGTTGAGGAACATCATCGCCACGAAGGGCAGGAACCCGACGATCCGAAACAACCCGCCCATTGACCTCTCCCCCCGCTCAACACGGATGCGCATGCCAGCGGTGGTCCCGGCCCGGCCCCTGGCGTCGATAGCGGGGCAGATCATGCCAACCCAAGGCCCCAGGCGTCGAGGGCATAGGTCCCAGTCCCCATCGACGGTGCTGATATACTCGGATGCCACAGCCCCATTTATCGATGGCCTCGGACATGGCCCTCGCCCAAGAAGACATCTAGTTCATCAAGGACCACCTCGGCGAGTGGCTCGCCGAGCGCTCGCTCGGCAAGCCACCGGTGGTCTGCGAGATCGAGCTGCGCGAGCGCATGGTGCGGGTGGAGGAGGAGCTCAAGCACCAGCGGGAGCTCATCAAGACCATCCTGGTGGAGATGGACAAGCGCTTCGACGCCGTCGACAAGCGCTTCGAGGCCATGCAGCAGCAGATGGACAAGCGCTTTGAGGAGCTCACCCGGCGCATCGACCGCTTCATGTTCTGGTCCTTCGGGCTCACGGTCAGCGTCGGGGCCCTGATTTTCGCGGTACTCAAGCTGTGGCCCTGATCGCGACTGGCCGCGGGGCTTGACCGTCTGACTCCGCGTCGAGCCCGCCTGCTGTCATCGGTGGGGGCTCTGGACTCAGTCTCTGCGGGACCCTCCTCGAGTATGTGCGGTTGTGTCTTGCTCAGTTGCCTCCCCAAGCCTCGTTTCTGGTGACCGAGGGAGCTGCCGGTGGGCCGAAGACGGAGATCACACGTGGCGTCCAGAGATGCGCCACATCCTCAGGCCCGCACGGGAAGCGCACAGAAACGGCGCTCCCCGGCGGTTGGAGCCGGGACCCATAAAGACGCTTGAAAATTAGATAAATATTGTTAATATAAGCGCTAACTAATATTCTCCGGGTATCCCCCATGCGCTCCATGTATCGACCGGCGGCCCTGGCCGCCTTGCTGATCGCTGCCGCCTTTGCGTTGTCGCCCCAGGCCTATGCCCAGACCCAGGGCGGGGCGCTCGCGACCGCTGCGGCCGAATACCGCACCGTCCCCCGGGAATACCGGCTTGACGGGGTCGTAGAGGCGGTCAACCGAACCACTGTCTCCGCCCAGACCCAGGGACAGGTGCAGGAGATCCTCTACGACGTGGACGACTTCGTGGAAAAGGATACGGTGGTCGCTCGGATCAAGGACACCGAGCACCGGACCCGGGTAGCCCAGGCCGCCGCCGACCTGAAGTCCGCCTCCGCCCAGCTCGAGCAGGCACGCGATGAGCACGATCGGGTCAAGGGCCTGTACGAGAAGCGCAACGTCTCGGACTCCGCCATGGATAAGGCCAAGGCGGATCTGGCCAGCGCCCAGGCAGCCCTGGAGGCGGCCAGCGCTCGCTTGGAGCAGGCGCAGGAGCAGCTCGACTACACCCAGATTCGCGCGCCCTACTCGGGCATTGTGACCCATCGTCACGTGCAGGTGGGTGAGATCGCGAGCCCCGGCCAGCCCGTGATGAGCGGGATCTCCCTCGAGGAGCGCGGGTCATCGTGGACGTGCCGCAGAGCGTGATCCCGGCGGTGCGGGGGGGCGGCACGGCCCGTGTCTACCTTCCCGAAGGCCAGGTCATCGAGACCCGGAACATCACCATCTTTCCCTTCGCCGACATGGACTCCAACACCTTCAAGGTGCGGGTGGACCTGCCTGCCGCCACCCGGGCCCTGTTCCCCGGCATGTACGTGAAGACCGGCTTCGTGGTGGGGGAGCGCTCCGAGCTGACCGTGCCCAAGGCGGCGGTGGTCCATCGCTCAGAGGTCACCGGGGTCTATGTGGTCTCCGGGGCGGACCACGTCCATTTCCGGCAGGTGCGCCTGGGCCGGGCCCTGGATGGCGCCTTCGTGGTCTTGGCGGGGCTCGCCGAGGGTGAGCGGGTGGCCCTAGATCCCATCGCCGCCGGCGTGGTGCTGAAGGACCAGGCGGCCGAGCGTCACGTGGCGGATGGGGAGAAGCACGATGGCTGAGCGGCTGGGACTCTCGGGCCGCATCGCAGAGCGCTTCCAGGCCACCGAGATCACGCCCCTGCTGGCCCTGGTGGGCCTGCTGCTCGGGCTCTTCGCGATCCTGGTGACCCCTCGCGAGGAGGAGCCCCAGATCAACGTCACCTTCGCGGACGTCTTCATCCCATTCCCCGGGGCCTCGCCGAGTGAGATCGAGCACCTGGTGGCCGGCCCGGCCGAGCAGGTCCTCTCGGAGATCAAGGGGATCGAGCACGTCTTCTCCGTCTCCCGACCCGGCATGGCGGTGATCACGGTCCAGTACCAGGTGGGGGAGGACAACACCGATGCGGTGGTGCGCCTCTTCAGCAAGGTCCTCTCCAATCAGGACTGGCTGCCGCGCAATCTGGGCGTGGGCTCACCCATCGTGAAGCCCAAGGGCATCGACGACGTCCCCATCATCACCGCCACCCTGTGGTCCCAGGATCCGGCCAAGGGCGCCTTCGAGCTCGGCCAGGTGGCCCACGCCATCGAGCAGGAGATCAAGCGGGTCCCGGGCACCCGGGACGTCTACACGGTGGGGGTCCCGGACCAGGTGGTGCGGGTCCTGCTCCAGCCCCAGGCCCTGGCGGGCTACGGGATTGAGATCACGGACCTGCGCCGCTCGCTCCAGGCCGGGAACCGGATATCCGACAATCTCACGGTGACCGCGGACAACCGGGAGGTCCTGGTCCAGGCCGGAACCTTCCTTACCAGCCCGGATCAGATCGGCGACCTGGTGGTGGGACTCCATGCGGGCCGGCCCGTCTACCTGCGCGATGTCGCCACCATCGAGCGCGGCCCGCAGCAGCCCGAGACCTATGTCTGGATGGGGGCGGGACCGGGGTCGGTGCACACCCAGATCGCGCTCCAGGGGAGCACGCCGGCGGTGACCATCGCCGTGGCCAAGCAGGAGGGGGTGAACGCCGTGGCGGTGGCCGAGCGGGTCATCGAGCGGATCGCCCAGCTTCACGGCACCTTCATCCCCGAGGGCGTGGAGGTGACGGTGACCCGCAATTACGGGGCCACCGCCGACACCAAGGCCAAGAAGCTCATCAGCAAGCTCAGCTTCGCCACCCTCTCGGTGATCCTTCTCGTGTGGCTCGCCATCGGCTGGCGGGAGGCCATCATCGTGGGGGTCGCGGTGATCGTCACCCTGGCCCTGACGCTCTTCGCCTCCTGGGCCTGGGGCTTCACCCTCAACCGGGTCTCGCTCTTCGCGCTGATCTTCTCCATCGGCATCCTGGTGGACGACGCCATCGTGGTGGTGGAGAACATCCACCGGCACATGGCGCTCAAGTCCAACGCCGGGCGCAGCCTCCTGGGCCTCATTCCCGGGGCGGTGGACGAGGTGGGAGGCCCCACCATCCTGGCCACCTTCACCGTGATCGCGGCCCTGCTGCCCATGGCCTTCGTCAGCGGCCTCATGGGTCCCTACATGTCCCCCATCCCCATCAACGCCTCCATGGGGATGCTGATCTCCCTGGTGGTGGCCTTCGTCTTCACGCCCTGGATGACCAACTTCATGCTGGGGCGGCACCACGCCCGCGCCCAGGCCGAAGGGCAGGGCGGGGGGCAGGATGCGGGGCACGGCCATGAGGAAGGTGGCGCCTGGCTTTCGCGCCTCTTTACGGCGGTGATCGGGCCCTTTCTCCTGGGGGCCAAGGGCAACCTGAACCGCTGGTTGCTGCTCGCCGGCATCCTGGTCTTGATCGGCGGTTCGGTGCTGCTCGCGGTGAACAAGACCGTGATCCTCAAGATGCTCCCCTTCGACAACAAGAGCGAGTTTCAGGTGGTGCTCGACATGCCCGAGGGCACCAGCCTGGAGCAGACCGCCCAGGTGCTCTCGGAGCTCGGCGAGTATCTGGAGACGGTGCCCGAGGTCAGCGACTACCAGGCCTACGCCGGCACCGCCGCCCCCATCAACTTCAACGGCCTGGTGCGCCAATACTACCTGCGCCAGGGGGGCCATCTGGGGGACCTCCAGGTGAACCTGGTGGACAAGCACCACCGGGACCAGCAGAGCCATGAGATCGCGCTGACCCTCCGTGGGCCCCTGCAGGAGATCGCCCGCCGCCACGGGGGCAACGCCAAGATCGTCGAGATCCCGCCGGGACCGCCGGTCCTCTCGCCCTTGGTCGCCGAGATCTACGGGCTTGACTACGAGGGTCAGATCGCGAAGGCGCGCGAGGTGCGCCAGATGTTCGAGTCCACGGCGGACATCGTGGACGTGGACGACTCCGTGGAGTTTCCCTCGCGCAAGCTCGTGGTGGAGGTGGACAGGTCCAAGGCGGCGCGCCTCGGGGTGGCTCAGAGCGACGTGGCCCAGGCCCTGGCTACGGTACTGGACGGTGAGGACATGACGTACCTCCACGGGGCCAACGTCAAGTACGCGGTGCCCATCCGGGTGGAGTACGCGGAGGCGGACAAGGCGGACCTGGAGCAGGTCCTGGCCCTGCGCGTGCGCTCCCTCAGCGGCGCCCTGGTACCCCTCTCGGAGATCGTGACCGTGGCGGAGACCACCCGCGACCACAGCATCTACCACAAGGACCTGCAGCCCGTGGTCTATGTGACCGGCGACATGGCCGGAGAGACCGACAGCCCGCTCTATGGACTCTTCGAGATCGCTGGCCGGCTGACCCGGGAGCTCGGACTCGAGCAGTGGTATCTCCAGGCCCCCCAGAACCCCTACGAGTTCAGCCTGAAGTGGGACGGGGAGTGGCAGGTCACCTACGAGACCTTCAGGGACATTGGGATCGCCTACGGGGTGGGCCTGATCCTGATCTACCTGCTGGTGGTGGCCCAGTTCCGCAGCTACCTGGTCCCCCTGGTGATCATGGCCCCGATTCCGCTCACCATCATCGGCATCATGCCGGGCCACGCGCTCCTGGGGGCCAAGTTCACCGCCACCTCCATGATCGGCATGATCGCGCTCGCCGGCATCATCGTGCGCAACTCCATCCTGCTGGTGGACTTCATCAACCAGCAGGTGCGGGAGGGGCGGGCTTTCGAGGAGGCGGTGATCAACTCGGCCGTGGTGCGCGCCAAGCCCATCGCGTTGACCGCCGTGGCGGCCATGGCCGGGGCCCTCTTCATCCTGGACGACCCGATCTTCTCGGGCCTGGCGGTCTCGCTGCTCTTCGGCCTCTTCGTCTCTACGGTGCTCACCCTGGTGGTGATCCCGGTGGTCTACTACGGCGTGATGCGCAAGCGGGTGGAGTGGATCCGCACCGCGACGGGGTGAGTCTGGACTCAATGCGTCGGTGCCGATCGCCGCGTGGCACCGACGCCTGGATCGAAACCCTGGCCCTTCGTTGGCGGCTGCTCCGGCCTGGGCCAGCACCCCGCCTCCGTCCTTGGGCCATGCGGGACGCGGGTTATACTCCCTGCTCATGGGCCTCCGGCCCCGAGGCACCCAGTGCCCTTCCCACCTTCCCGCAGCGCACCATCGAGGCGCCGACCATGCAGACGCCCCTCTACGACCAGGACCTTTACGCCTGGGCGATGGAGACCGCGCGCCTCGTACGCGAAAGTCGCTTCGCCGAGATCGACAGCGTCCATCTGGCCGAGGAGCTGGAATCCATGGTTAAGGCGGAGCAGCGCGCCCTGGAGAGCCGTCTGGAGGCCCTATTGACGGATCTGCTGAAATGGGAGCACCAACCGCAACAGCGGACCAAGAGCTGGCAGCGCGGCGTCATCGAGCAGCGTAAGCGTATCGCCAGGCTCCTGGGCGACAGCTCCGGCCTCCATCCCGGGCTTCCCGAGACCCTCGCCGACGCCTACGACAGCGCAGTCCGTTGGGCCGCGGACGATACGGGCCTGGACGAGGCGGATTTCCCCCAGACCTGCCCCTACCCGGGCGCGCGGGTTCTGGATTCAGGTTTCTATCCGGAGTAGCGAGTGATGTCCGAGAGCCTTCACGTGGTCTGTCCCCATTGTGACGCCGTGAACCGGGTGCCGGTCCCGCGGCTGGGTGCCGACCCCAAGTGCGGCCAGTGCCACAGGCCCCTGTTCAGCGGCGCGCCGGTCGCCCTGGACGAGCAACGCTTTGTGCGGCATCTGGGGCGCAGCGACCTGCCCCTCCTCGTCGACTTCTGGGCCCCCTGGTGCGGCCCTTGCCGAATGATGGCGCCGGCCTTCGAGGCGGCGGCCAGGGCGCTCGAGCCTCGGGTGCGGCTGGTGAAGGTCAACACCGAGGAGAGTCAGGCCCTGTCCGCCCGCATGGGGATCCGCAGCATCCCGACCCTGGCCCTGTTCCAGGGGGGGCAGGAGCTGGCCCGCACCGCCGGGGCCATGGATACCCCCCGTATCGTTGCCTGGGCTCGCCAGGCCCTGTGACATCTGGCAGATGCTGATCACATGCCTTCCCGGCATTTGGTCAGCTTGCGTCGCGGGACGAGCGATCACTCGGTGCGCCCTCGCCCGCCGGGCCGCGTGGACAGCCCGGCGGCGCTTCTTTAGAATCCCACCTGGTTCGGCATCAGGCATCCGGACCACCCCAGCGCGATCCCTCGGCATTCCGTCGCGCCCCTCGGACGGCGTCGCCAGGCCTACTCGCGCCGCCCCCGGTCCGGAGACACCCTTGAGCAAGCCCGCGGTCCTGGTCCTCGAAGACGGCTCTGTCTTCCGGGGGACCTCCATCGGCGCCGATGGCGCCAGCGTCGGTGAGGTGGTGTTCAACACCGCCATGTCCGGCTATCAGGAGATCCTGACGGACCCCTCCTACCTCCGTCAGTTGGTCACCCTGACCTATCCCCACATCGGCAACGTCGGCGTCAATCCCGAGGACGAGGAGTCGGGGAGGGTCCAGGCGGCGGGGCTGATCATCCGCGACCTGCCCATCCTGCCCAGCAATTTCCGCATGGCGGAGCGTCTGGACGCCTATCTCCAGCGTCAGGGGGTGGTCGGGATTGCCAACATCGATACCCGAAGGCTGACTCGGGTGCTGCGCGAGAAGGGCGCCCAGAACGGCTGCCTGATGGCAGGCGACGGGATCGAGGAGTCGCGGGCCCTCGCCCAGGCGCGCGCCTTTCCCGGGCTCAAGGGCATGGACCTGGCCCAGCACGCCACCACGGCGGAACCCTACGGGTGGCGCCACGGGGTCTGGCGGCTCGGTCTCGGCCATCGGGAGTGCGATGAGCTGCCGCTGCACGTCGTGGCCTACGACTACGGCATCAAGCGCAACATCCTGCGCATGCTGGCGGACCGCGGGTGCCGCGTGACGGTCGTCCCGGCCCGGATGCCGGCGAGCGAGGTCCTTGCCCTGGGGCCGGATGGGGTCTTTCTCTCCAACGGACCCGGCGATCCCGAGCCCTGCGACTATGCCATCGCGGCCATCCAGGAGCTCCTGGAGACCGGCATCCCGCTTTTCGGCATCTGCCTGGGGCACCAGCTCCTGGGTCTCGCGAGCGGGGCCCGCACCGTGAAGATGAAGTTCGGCCACCATGGGGCCAACCACCCGGTGCAGGACCTCAAGACCGGCCGGGTCATGATCTCCAGCCAGAACCACGGCTTCGCGGTGGACGAGTCGAGCCTGCCCGACTGCCTGGAGGCCACCCATCGGTCGCTCTTCGACGGGTCGCTGCAGGGTATCCACCACCGGGAGCGTCCCGCCTTCGGCTTCCAGGGCCACCCCGAGGCCAGTCCCGGCCCCCACGACGTGGCCCCGGTCTTCGATCACTTCATCGCCCTGATGCAGCGGGGACGAGCTCAGTCCGCAAATGAACGCAAATGAACGCAAATGGGGAGGGGGCGGTTGCGAGTGGGGCCCCGATCTCCAGGCGTGTAATTGGGTGTGCGTTTACTGTCAGCAATGCGCTGGGTGCAGGTTTTGTTGAATCGGTCTATGAGAGCGCCCTCTGCCGTGAGCTGGTCGAGCAGGGGATCGCTTTCGAGCGGCAGCCTTCGCTCCGTGTCTTCTATAAGGGAGAAGTCGTTGGGAGCTTCATTGCCGACTTGATCATCGAGCGGCAATTGCTGGTCGAGCTTAAGGCCCTGAGACAACTGACCTCGGAGCATGAGTCCCAGGTCATGAATTACCTCAAGGCCTCCGGACTCGGGGTTGGGTTGCTGCTCAACTTTGGTTCGCCGAAGCTCGAGATCCGTCGCATCGTTTGGGGCCATGATGATGGTCACAGCGTCTGAACTTGCGCGGGGTACTGAAGAGACCCAGACCTCCGCCCCCAGTTCCTTCTTTCGATTTGCGTTTATTTGCGTTCATTTGCGGACAAAGACCTCGGCATGCCCAAACGTACCGACATCCACAGCATCCTGATCATCGGCGCCGGGCCCATCGTCATCGGGCAGGCCTGCGAGTTCGACTATTCGGGGGCCCAGGCCTGCAAGGCCCTGCGTGAGGAGGGCTACCGGGTTATCCTGGTGAACTCCAACCCCGCCACCATCATGACCGACCCGGAGATGGCGGACGCCACCTATATTGAGCCCGTCACCTGGCGGGCGGTCGCCGCGATCATCGAGAAGGAGCGCCCCGATGCCCTGCTGCCCACCATGGGAGGCCAGACGGCGCTCAATTGCGCCCTGGACCTGGTGCGCGAGGGGGTGCTGGCGCGCTTCGGGGTGGAGTTGATCGGGGCCTCCCGAGAGGCCATCGACAAGGCGGAGGACCGGGACCTGTTCCGCAAGGCCATGCGCCGGATCGGCCTCGACATGCCCCGCTCGGCCATCGCCCACAGCCTGGAAGAGGCGCTCCAGGTCCAGGCCCCCATCGGATTCCCCTGCATCATCCGCCCCTCCTTCACCCTGGGGGGGAGCGGCGGAGGCATCGCCTACAACCAAGAGGAATTTGAGGAGATCTGCCGGCGCGGTCTCGACCTCTCCCCCACCCACGAGCTCCTGATCGAGGAGTCGGCCCTGGGCTGGAAGGAGTACGAGATGGAGGTGGTCCGGGACCACGCGGACAACTGCATCATCGTCTGCTCCATCGAGAACCTGGACCCTATGGGGGTGCACACCGGAGACTCCATCACCGTGGCCCCAGCCCAGACCCTGACGGATAAGGAATACCAAATTATGCGCGACGCCTCCCTGGCGGTGCTGCGCGAGATCGGGGTGGACACCGGGGGCTCGAACGTCCAGTTCGCCATCCACCCGGAGAACGGACGGATGATCATCATCGAGATGAATCCGCGGGTCTCCCGGTCCTCGGCCCTGGCCTCCAAGGCCACCGGCTTCCCCATCGCCAAGGTCGCGGCAAAGCTGGCGGTGGGCTATACGCTTGATGAGCTCAAGAACGACATCACCGGCGGCGCCACCCCGGCGTCATTTGAGCCGTCCATCGACTACGTGGTGACCAAGATCCCGCGGTTTGCCTTCGAGAAGTTCCCCCAGGCGAACCCGCGGCTCACCACCCAGATGAAGTCGGTCGGCGAGGTGATGGCCATCGGGCGCACCTTCCAGGAGTCGCTGCAAAAGGCCCTGCGGGGTCTGGAGACGGACAAATACGGCCTCGACGAGGTGGTGGACCTGAGCCACCCGGAGGCCCGCACGACCATTCGGCACGAGCTGCGCCAGGCGGGTGCCGAGCGCATCCTGTACCTGGCGGACGCCTTCCGCGTCGGCATGGGCTGCGATGAGGTCCAGGCCCTGACCCGCATCGACCCCTGGTTCCTCGCCCAGATCGAGGACCTGGTGCGCACGGAGGCCGAGGTTCGCGCCGCGGGTCTGGCGGCCCTGGATGAGCCCTGCCTGCGCGCCCTCAAGCGCCAGGGCTTCTCCGACCGGCGCCTGGCCCACCTGACCGGGGCGAGCGAGGCCAATATCCGGGAGCGGCGCCACGACCTCGGGGTGCGCCCCGTCTTCAAGCGGGTGGACACCTGCGCCGCCGAGTTCGCCTCCAGCACCGCCTACATGTACTCCACCTACGAGGAAGAGTGCGAGGCGGAGCCCACGGAGCGGCGCAAGATCATGGTCCTGGGTGGAGGGCCCAACCGCATCGGCCAAGGGATCGAGTTCGACTACTGCTGCGTCCACGCCGCCCTCGCGCTTCGGGAGGACGGCTTCGAGACCATCATGGTCAACTGCAACCCGGAGACCGTTTCCACCGACTACGACACCTCTGATCGGCTCTATTTCGAGCCCCTGACCCTTGAGGACGTGCTGGAGATCGTGGACAAGGAGCGCCCCGAGGGGGTCATAGTCCAGTACGGGGGCCAGACCCCATTGAAGCTGGCCCGCGCCCTAGAGGCCAATGGGGTGCCCATCATCGGCACCACCCCGGACGCCATCGACCGGGCCGAGGACCGGGAGCGCTTCCAGCAGATGGTCCATGAGCTCAGGCTCCGGCAGCCCCCCAATACCACGGCCCGCAGCGAGTCGGAGGCGGTGGCCCAGGCCGCCTCCATCGGCTATCCGCTGGTGGTGCGTCCCTCCTATGTGCTGGGCGGCCGGGCCATGGAGATCGTCTATGACGAGTCGGAGCTCAACCGCTACATGCACCACGCGGTGCGGGTGTCGAACGAGTCTCCCGTGCTCCTGGACCGATTCCTGGACGACGCCATCGAGGTGGACATCGATGCCATCTGCGACGGCACCGACGTCCTGATCGGCGGCATCATGGAGCACATCGAGCAGGCTGGCGTGCACTCGGGGGACTCGGCCTGCTCGCTCCCGCCCTACACGCTCTCGCCGTCCCTCCAGGACCGCATGCGCGACCAGATGGCCCGCATGGCCCGCTCCCTCGGGGTGGTGGGGCTCATGAACGCCCAGTTCGCCATCAAGGGGGACGACATCTACATCCTGGAGGTGAACCCCCGGGCCTCGCGCACCGTCCCCTTCGTCTCCAAGGCCATTGGGGTGCCCCTCGCCAAGGTGGCAGCCCGCTGCATGGTGGGCCAGTCCCTGGCCGATCAGGGGCTCACCAAGGAGCGCCAGCCCAAGCACTACTTCGTCAAAGAGGCGGTCTTCCCCTTCATCAAGTTCCCCGGCGTGGATACGGTCCTCGGTCCCGAGATGAAGTCCACCGGCGAGGTGATGGGGGTGGGCGAGTCCTTCGGCGAGGCCTATGCCAAGGCCCAGGAGGGGGCCGGGACCCTGCTGCCCGCTAGAGGTAACGCGATGCTCAGCGTGCGCACGGCGGATCGGGCGCGTCTGGTGCGGGTGGCCCGGGAGCTACGCGACCTGGGGTTCAGCCTGTACGGGACCCGCGGCACCGCCGCGGCGGTGCAGGAGGCGGGGCTGCCCTGCGTGGCCGTCAACAAGGTGATGGAGGGGCGGCCTCACATCGTCGACATGATCAAGAACGGCGAGGTGAGCTTCATTGTCAATACGACGGAGGGGGCCCAGGCCATCGCCGATTCGGCGGAGATCCGCCGGGCAGCGCTGCAGCACAAGGTGAGCTACACCACGACCATCTCGGGGGCCGAGGCGACCTGCCTGGCGCTCAAGCAACTGGACATCATCAGCGTCAATCGGTTACAAAATCTCTACTGAGGCTCGGCGGAAGGATTCCCATCCCTCCGCCGAGGAGGCGAGCGCCCTAGGGCGCTCGCACTGTTTTTTGAGGTCCGCAATGGGCCCCAAGCGCCTGCCTCCGGCAAGAGTCAAGCCGGTCTGCGGGTTAAGCCACGCGAGGAATCCGAGAATGAGCAAAGTCCCTCTGACCGCCAGGGGTGCCGAGAAATTGCGCGAGGAGCTGGATCGGCTCAAGCGTGTGGAGCGCCCGCGCATCATCGCCGCCATCGCCGAGGCGCGGGCCCATGGCGACCTCAAGGAGAACGCCGAGTATCACGCCGCCCGGGAGCAGCAGGGCTTCATCGAGGGGCGCATCAAGACCATCGAGGGCACGCTCTCCCACGCCCACATCATCGACGTGACCAAGGTCCCGGCCAATGGCAAGGTGGTGTTCGGTGCCACGGTCCAGGTTCTGGAGGTGGAGAAGGACGAGGAGCTGACCTACCAGATCGTCGGCGACGACGAGGCGGACCTGAAGCTGGGCATGATCTCGGTGAGCTCCCCCCTGGCCCGGGCCCTGATTGGCAAGAGCGAGGGCGACGTGGCCCTGGTGGATGCCCCAGGGGGAAGGCGGGAGCTGGAGATCCTTGATGTCAGGTATATCTGAAAGGGCCCAGGGCCCAGCGCCCAGCGCCAAGATCAGGGGCGCCATCTGCGCCCCTTGGTATGGCTACTTGCCCGTGCCGAGTCCGCCCCCGCCCTCCTGTTTCGACTTCTTGGCGGCACGTTTTTCCTTGAGGCTGTGGGCGGGCTTCTTCTTGGTCTCTTTCTTGGGGCTGCGTTCTTTCGTCATGGCTGCCATCCCACTCGGGTGAGTTGAAAAGGTGGTCGAAACGGCGTCTGCCGATGGATCCGGTCGCCAACTTTCCGCCTGAAGCCCTGGATCGTCAACTCCGGCCGTTGAGTCATTGAATCGTTGAGTCGGTGGCTCAGCCCGCCCCTCGCCTGGATACCCGCGCGAGCAGCCGATCCAGGCCCTCCGTCGACAGGACCCGCCGCAGCAGTCCGAGCAGGTGGGTGGGGAACGTGACGTAATAGCGGGCTCGGGGCCTTGGGCTTTCCAGGGCGTGGATGAGCTTCGTGAGCACCGCCTCCGGGGGCAGGGTAAAGGGCTGCGCCGGACCCTCCTTGGTGAGCCGTGCCTCGGCGCTCCGGTAGGCCTCCCGGTGCACGCTCGCCTCCGCGTTCACATGGGCCTTGAAGGCCCGGTGGGCATTCTCCCGGAAGCGGCTCAGGATGGGCCCAGGCTCGATCAGGGAGACCTGGATGCCAGAGCCCCGCAGCTCCAGGCGCAGGGTATCGGTGAGCCCTTCCAGGGCGAATTTGCTCGCCACATAGGCGCCCCGGTAGGGCAGGGCGATCAGCCCCAGGATGCTGCTGTTCTGCACGATGCGGCCGGCACCCTGACGGCGCATCAGCGGGATGACCCGGCAGGTCAGGTCGTGCCAGCCGAGCAGGTTGGTCTCGAGCTGGGCACGCAGGGCCTCGCGGCTCAGGTCCTCCACCGCCCCGGGCTGGCCGTAGGCGCCGTTGTTGAAGAGTGCATCGAGCCGGCCGCCGGTTAGCTCCAGGGCCGCTGCCAGGCCGGCCGCGATCGATTCGGGATCGTCCAGGTCCAGTCGGACCGCAGGGAGCCCCTCGCCGCGAAGCCGCTCCACGTCCTGAGCGCGCCGCGCGGAGGCGATCACCCGCCAGCCGCGGCCGGCGAGCCCGTGGGCGCAGGCGTGGCCGATGCCGCTGGAGCAACCTGTGATGAGGATGGTGCGGTCGGGCCTGGTTGCCATGGGCGCGGATCCAGCAAGGGGTGGCGAGCTTCTAGCCGCAAGTGGGGGCGGAGCGCAAGGGCTCATCAATCGAAGGGCGCTCCCTGGGTTTGATTTCTGTTCCCAAATCCTTATAAATCGGCGGGTTCAAGGCCGATCCAGAGGTACCCGACATGCCGATCTACCAATACCGTTGCGAGAGCTGTGGCCACGAGCTGGAGAAGATGCAGAAGCTCTCCGACGCCCCCCTGACAGACTGCCCCGCCTGTGGTCGCCCGAGCCTGAAGAAGGTCATCTCGCCCGTGGGGTTCCGGCTCAAGGGCAGCGGCTGGTACGAGACCGACTTTAAGAAGGGCGACAAGAAGAAAAACCTCCACGACACCGGCGATAAGTCCGCGGATAAGACGGACGCGGG
>JBLMWY010000359.1:0-3440 GCA_050257475.1 Bdellovibrio bacteriovorus | reverse complement strand
CTCCACCGCCAGGCTCCCCACCTGCTCGGTGGAGGCGCCCGGGAACTGGACGAAGACGTCGATCATGGGGACCGAGATCTGGGGGTCCTCCTGGCGGGGGGTCACGATCAACCCCAGCAGTCCCATCCCCAGCATGGCGAAGAAGAGAAGTGGGGACAGGGGCGAGTGGATGAAGGTCTTGGCCATCCAGCCGGCGAGTCCGAGACCGTGTCCATTGGAGGCCGCGGGGGCCGGCGCGTGGGTGTCTGACATGGATGCAGTCGCCTAACCTGAAGGTGAATGAGCGGAGATCCGGCCTTTAGTCTGCGAGCAAATGGTTTCTACCCGAAGAGATTCTTGGTCCGCAAACAACGCGAATTCGGCGAAGGGCGCGAGTCTGTTCGGTTGGTTCCGCAGGCAATCGAGGCCGCCGCCGGGGCGTGGCAGAAATTCACTGAGAGTGCTGCCAATCCCTACAATTATTCGCGTTCATTTGCGTTCATTCGCGGAAAATTGGGTCGATTGGGGTGAACGGGGCCGCCGCACCGGACAGGGGCGTCGGCCTTCAACGGAAAGCGCCTGGAGATCGACGGGCGGCCGCGGTCGCCGCGACTGGAAGTGCGCCGGCTAGGGCTCCTGGGGCGGACGCAGGAGGATGCGCTCGCCCCCCTGGAGCCCGGTGAGGACCGTGACCGTGTCGCCGAACTGCTCACCGAGGCGAAGCAGGTGGAGCCGCGGCGTCTCCTGGGCGTCGAGCACGTAGACCATGGGCAATCCGCCCCGGTAGATCACCGCCGAGGCGGGGATGACCGGCAGGGATCCCTGGTCCGACAAGGGCTGGGGGATCAGCACCTCGGCATACATGCCGGCCTTGGCCGGGGCCCCGGGCTGGAGGTCGAGCTTGACCCGCACCGTGTGTCGGGTGGGATCCGCCATGGGGAAGACCTGGGCCACCCGGGCCATGACGATGGTCTGCTTGGGATCGTCGAGCTTGACCTGGGTGGTGAAGCCCGGCTGCAGGGGGGCGGCGAGCCGGGTCGGGACGTCTACCTGGGCCTGGAGCTGACCCATGTCGGCAAAGGCCAGCAGGGGCTGCCCCGGTTGCACCGTGTCGCCCTTGTTCACGTGCTTGCGCACGATGTAGCCATCGAAGGGGGCGATGCTCTTCACGTCCTGGAGCTTGGCGTCGATCTCCTTCAACTGGGCCTGGGCCGCCATCAGAGCGCCGCGGGCCTGCTCGATCTGGGTCCCGTATTGGTGCAGGGTGGCATCCCGTTGAACCCCAGTTGGCTTGTTGTCCCCAAAGAAGGGCATGGGCATCATCTGGCTCATCATGTTGCCCCCCTGGGGGGTGGGATCCCGACGCTCCCGGTGGTACTGGACCTCCGCATTACGGTAGGCGGACTCGGCGTTGCTGATCTGGGCGATGGCCGCCGCCCGCTTGGCCCGCATCTCGGTGTCGTCGATCACCGCAAGCACCGCGCCCTGCCTGAAGAAATCCCCCTCGGCCCCGGCGATGAGCTGCACGGCCCCCGGCATCTGGGCGGTGAAGGTGATCTCCTGGGTGGGCACCACGGTGCCACCGATGGTGGTGTTGCCACCCACCGGGCGGCGCTCCACCAGGATCCAGGCCGGCCCAGAGGCGGCAGGCGGGGGTATGATCTGGGCCCCCAGCGGCGGCTGTGCAACCGGAGCAGGCGGCGGCAGAAAGGGCGCCGACTCCTGGGCAGCCACTGGGGCACAAACGGCGGCCCAGAGCGGCACCATGAGGGCGGGCATCGCCACCAGGGCGGCGAGGCGTGGCAGCAAGCGGGCGCTGTGGTTGTTCATCGTCCTCTGTGGTCTCTCATTCGATCTGTGCGCGTCCCGGAAGCGCCAGCGGGACCTGGCCTTCGCAGGGGCGCGAGAATAACACAGCCCGCGCGACATGGATTCGCGCGGGCCGTGGCCTCCTCCCCCCTCCGCGTGATCGGATCTAGGCGACCCCGGATCGCCCTTTCCCCTCCTCCAGGTCCTCATAACCCGTCACCATGGCCTTGAGGTAGGCATACCAGGGGTTGCCCGTGGTAACCGCCATGTAGACGTGGCCGATGATGAAGATCAGCATGCCGAAGGCCGCCGCCACATGGACCCAAGCAACGGGCTCCAGCGGCAGCACGCCCCCCAGGGCCGTCCCCTTCCAACTGGTGTAGAAGAGCAGCAAGAGCCCAGATATCCAGAGTGCCGGGGCAATCAGCACCTTGAACCCCAGGTAAGCGAGCCGCTGCAGCGGGTTGTGCTTGGCCGCCCGGGTCGTGGTGTAGGGCTTGGCCTCCCCCGAGAAGATCCCGTAGGCATAGTAGAGGACCATGGGCACCAGCCCCTTGGTGGTCGGCACGTACTGGCGCCACTCGCCGGTGACGATGTGCCAGAAGATCGCCAGCACCCAGAGCCCGATTAGGGTCCAGGCCAGGATTCGATGGGTCTCGTAGGCCCGCTCGAAGCCCAGGACCTGATAGGTGCCGTGGATCTCGAAGCCGGTGAAGAGCATCCCGAAGATCAGCGCCATCTGGGACCAGTGCCAGAAGCGCTCGAAGCCGGTGAAGAGCTTGACTTGGCTCATGGGGACCTCCGCTAGGCCTGCCGCTTACGGGTGACGAGCCGGACCAGGCCGTGCAACAGCACGCCGGCCAGGGTGGCGAGCACCAGCAGCCAGCCGATGCGGTCGATCCAGGGGTTGGCGTCGCGTCCCGGCATATAGAAGCCCGTGAGCGTGGCCAGCCGCCCGTCCTTCGAATGGCAGTCGGCGCAGCCCAGGGCCTGATCCCTGGGGGCCACCATGTGGGTGATGGGCCAGTACATCAGGGTGTCGGCGAAGCCGTACTCGCCGCTGTAGTCGGCGGTCGTCTGCCCGACCCGCTTGGCCTCCTCCATGCCGGCCTTGACGGCCTTGCCCCAGTCGAAGGTCTTCCAGTAGGCGGCATCGTCCTTTCCGAACAGGTGACCCACCACCAGGATGTCGTTGCCCTTGTCGTAAGGCTGGCGGCCACGCATCACCTTGAAGGGCCAGATCCGGGCCTTGGGGTCGTCGTAGCCGCCGGAGATCTGATTGAGCTCGGTGCGCTCGCCCGGGTCGATGGTCTCGCCGAGGAGCGTATAGCGCACGTTGCCGTCGAACCAGAAGTACTCGGGCTCCAGGTTCTCGCCCCACTCGAAGGTCCCCTTCATGCCGTCGTAGACCACCAGGTCCCCCTGCTTCTCGACCACGGGCTTGCCCTGGGCGTCGAGACGACCGGCGGTGGACCAGTCCCAATAGGTCTTGGTGGCTCGCCCGCCGCGGGCATAGGCGGGGATGTGGCAGGTCTGGCAGGCCACCTTGTCCACGTGGGAGTTGAGCTTGTCGCCGATCCCCGCCTGGTGGGGCGACTGACCATGGCAGGACTCGCAGGCGGGCCTGCCGCTCTCCTGACCCGGCAGGCTGA
>JBLMWY010000358.1:0-3644 GCA_050257475.1 Bdellovibrio bacteriovorus | reverse complement strand
TGGCGGCGGGGATCTCCATGGTCGCCTTGTCGCTCTCCAGGGTGAGGAGTGACTGCTCCGGCTCGATCCGATCGCCCGGGGCGACCAGGATCTCGATGACCGGGATCTCGGAGAAGTCCCCGATGTCGGGCAGCAGGATTTCTTCGACGGTTGCCACGCTGTGATCTCCTCTTCTGCGCTCGCCTGGGCCTGGGTCGGTGAGACTTGCGGGTCAGACCTTGAGGGGGTTGGGCTTGTCCACGTCGATCCGGTATTTCTGGATCGCCTGGGCGACGGTCGCGCTGGGGATCTCACCCTCGTCCGCGAGGGCCTTGAGGGCGGCCACCGCCACGTAGTAGCGGTTGACCTCGAAGAACTTGCGTAGCTGGCTGCGCATGTCGCTGCGCCCGAAGCCATCGGTGCCCAGCACCGCATAGCGTCGTGGCACATAGGGGCGGATCTGGTCCGCGTAGGCACGCATGTAATCGCTGGCGGCCACGATGGGGCCCCGGGTGCCGGCGAGCTGCGCCTCCACGTAGGGGGTGCGCTGCTCCTGGTCCGGGTGGAGCAGGTTCCAGCGCTCCGCGTCCATGCCCTCGCGCCGAAGCTCGTTGAAGCTGGTCACGCTCCAAACGGCCGAGCCCACGTCCCAGTCCCGCGCCAGCAGCTCGGCCGCGGCCAGCACCTCCCGCAGGATGGTCCCGGCCCCCAGGAGCTGAACCCGGTGCGCGCGCTCCTCACCCCGATAGACCCGATACATCCCCTTCAAGACGCCAGTCTCGACGCCCTCCGGCATGGCCGGCTGAAGGTAGTTCTCGTTCATCGTGGTGATGTAGTAGAAGCAGCTCTCCTTGTCCCCGTACATGCGCCGCAGCCCGTCCTGGACGATGACCGCCAGCTCGTAGGCGTAGGCCGGGTCGTAGGAGACGCAGTTGGGGATGGTGGCCGCCACCAGGTGGCTGTGCCCATCCTGGTGCTGAAGCCCTTCGCCGGCGAGCGTGGTGCGCCCGGCGGTGCCGCCGATCAGGAAGCCCCGGGCCTGCATGTCCCCCGCCGCCCAGGCCAGGTCACCGACCCGCTGGAAGCCGAACATCGAGTAGTAGATGTAGAAGGGGATCATGCTCTGGCCGTGGTTCGCGTAGGCCGTGGCCGCCGCGATCCAGGACGACATGGCCCCGGCCTCGTTGATCCCTTCCTGGAGGATCTGGCCCTTCTTGTCCTCCCGGTAATACATGACCTGGTCCGCGTCCACCGGCTCGTAGAGCTGGCCCACGGAGGAGTAGATCCCAAGCTGGCGGAACATCCCCTCCATGCCGAAGGTGCGGGCCTCGTCCGGGACTATGGGCACCACCAGCTTGCCGATCTCCTTGTCCCGCAGGATGATGGTCAGGATTCGCACCAGGGCCATGGTGGTGGACATCTCCTTGTCCCCGCTGCCCTCCAGGAGGGGCTCGAAGGCATCGAGCCCAGGCACCGATAGGGCCGGGGCCTCGTCGCGCCGGGCCGGGAGATAGCCACCCAGGCGCTCGCGAACCTCGTGGATGTACTTGCACTCCTCGCTGTCTGCCGGGGGGCGATAGAAGGGCGCGGCGCCGATCTGGTCGTCGGAGATCGGGATATTGAAGCGATCCCGGAAGGCCTTGAGCGCCGCCTCCCCCATCTTCTTTTGGGAGTGGGTGATGTTCATGCCCTCACCGGCCACCCCCATGCCATAGCCCTTGACGGTCTTGGCCAGGATCACGGTGGGCTTGCCGGTGGTCTTGGTGGCAGCGGCGTAGGCCGCGTAGACCTTCACCGGGTCATGGCCGCCGCGGTTGAGGCGCCAGATGTCCTCGTCCGTCATGTTGGCGACCAGCTCCTTGAGCTCCGGGTACTTGCCGAAGAAGTGCTCGCGCGTGTAGGCACCGCCCTTGGCCTTGTAGGCCTGGTAGTCGCCGTCGACACATTCCTCCATGCGCTTCAAGAGCAGGCCCTGCTTGTCGCGGGTGAGCAACGGGTCCCAGTAGCTGCCCCAGATCACCTTGATGACGTTCCAGCCGGCCCCGCGGAAGACCGCCTCCAGCTCCTGGATGATCTTGCCGTTGCCCCGTACCGGACCGTCGAGGCGCTGGAGGTTGCAGTTGACCACGAAGATCAGGTTGTCCAGGCGCTCCCGGGCCGCCAGCGAGATGGCGCCCAGGGACTCCGGCTCGTCCATCTCTCCGTCCCCAAGGAAGGCCCAGACGCGCCGTCCCTGGGTATTCACGATGGCTCGATCGTTCAGGTAGCGCATGAAGCGCGCCTGATAGATGGCCATGATGGGACCCAGCCCCATCGATACGGTCGGAAACTGCCAGAACCCGGGCATCAGCCAGGGGTGCGGATAGGAGGAGAGGCCGTTGCCGTCCACCTCCTGGCGAAAGTTGTAGAGCTGCTCCTCGCTGAGGCGCCCCTCCAGGAAGGCCCGGGCATAGATGCCGGGGGCCGAATGGCCCTGGATGAAGAGCAGGTCCCCACCGTGGTCCTGGCTTCGGGCACGGAAAAAATGGTTATAGCCCACGTCGAACAGGGTGGCGCCCGAGGCGAAGGACGAGATATGGCCCCCCAGCTCGGTGGACAGCCGATTGGCCTGCACCACCATGGCCATGGCGTTCCAACGCACAAAGGAGCGGATGCGCCGCTCCATGGCCCTGTCCCCGGGGAACCGCTCCTGCTGCTGCACGGGAATCGTATTAAGGTAGGCCGTGTTGGCGCTGTAGGGGAGGTAAGCCCCGGAGCGGCGCGCCTTATCGATGAGCCGCTCCAGCAGGAAATGGGCGCGCTCGATGCCTTCGTTCTCCAGCACGGCCTCGAGGGCGTCCAGCCACTCCTGGGTCTCTTGGGGATCGATGTCAGGCTTCTGGTTCATGGCGGTTCCCGGAAAGCGGCCTCGGCCGTGTCGATGCAGTGGGAGCCGGCTCGGCTCGCGCTGGCGCCCGAGTATATCAGTGGGTTGAGTGCAAAATACTAAGAATTCGATCCTTCAATGCCAACAATGGGGCCGGGATCGGCCATCGCCTTGTGCCGCCGGGGAGGCCTCGCCGCCCGCGCCGATTGGCAATCGCCGCGCCTCATCGAGCGGCCGGCTCGATGACCACCTCGACGCGGCGGTGGCGGGCTGCGGATTCGTGCTCGGGAAGGCGCGCCTCCTTCCCCATCCCCTGGGTCGCAAGCCCATGCTCGGGGACCCCTCGGCGCTGGAGATAATCGGCGACCGCGCGGGCACGCGAGAGTGACAGCCGCCGGTTGTAGTCGGCCGGCCCACGGGAATCCGTGTGGCCCACCAGTGTGATCCGCACCTCCGGATAGCGCGCCAAGACCGCGGCGAGGGGATCCAGCACCTCCCCGGCCCGCTCCGGCATCCGCGCGCTGTCGGAGGCAAAGGGCACCTGCTCGGCGAGGTCAAAAGACAGCCGTCCGTCCCCCAGGTCCCGAACCCGGTGTCCCAGCCGGCGAAGCTCCTCCACGAGCAACGGGATGCCGCCCGCTTCATCCCCTGGGTCGACGCTACCGGCCGTCCCGGTGGTCGAGATCAGCGCCTGATCGTCCGCCAGGGCGACGGGCTCCGCGAGTCCGCCCGCGTCTTCTCGGCCTGACGTGCTCTGCCCCCGCTGGTCGAATGCGGGCGAATCGGGAACGGCCGCAGC
>JBLMWY010000357.1:0-2910 GCA_050257475.1 Bdellovibrio bacteriovorus | reverse complement strand
TCCGCCGCCCGGATGGCCGGCCCGTCCATCATCTCCAGACCCGCCGGGATGATGCCGGCGGCGATGATGGCGCCCACGGCACGTCCCGCCAGCTCCACGTCGTCGTAGGCGGCGAGCAGGGCCTGGGCCCGCTCCGGGACGGGCAGCAGCCGCACCGTCACCTCCACCGTGACCCCCAGCATCCCCTCGGAGCCGATGTAGAGGGCCAGCAGGTCATAGCCCGGCGAGTCCAGGGCCGTGCCGCCCAGCTCGATCAGCTCGCCCTCCAGGGTCACCAGCTTGACCGCCAGCACATTGTGGACGGTGAGGCCGTACTTGAGGCAGTGCACCCCGCCCGAGTTCTCCGCCACGTTGCCGCCAATGGTGCAGGCGATCTGGCTGGAGGGGTCCGGGGCATAGTAGAGCCCATGGGGCGCCGCCGCCTGGCTGATGGCGTGGTGGCGCACCCCGGGCTCCCCCCGGGCGGTGCGCGCCACCGGGTCCAGCTCCAGGATGCGGTTGAAGCGGGCGAGGCTGAGCACGATGCCGTCGCCGAGCGGCAGGGCCCCGCCGGAGAGCCCGGTCCCCGCCCCCCGGGCCACCACCGGCACCCGGCGCTCGTGACAGAGCCGCAGGATCTGCTGCACCTCCGGGACCGTGCGCGGCAGCACCACCAGCAGCGGGAGCTGACGATAGGCCGAGAGGCCGTCGCACTCATAGGGCCGCACCTCCTCCTCCTGCACCAGCACGGCATCCGCCGGCAGGAAGGCGCGGAGCTCTTTCTCGAGGCTGGTTCGGCGAGCCCTCAGCTCGGGCGTATGAAAGTCTTGCGCTGTTGCTTGCAGGAGGCTCACGGCGTGGATTCCTGGGGCCGGGGAAGGTTGAGCTGGATCTGGGCGCCGGCCCGCTGCACCCGGACCCTCCGCCCATGTTACCTTGGCTCCAGTGAAACTCTGAACACCGGGGCCCAGCCCTCCCTGGGCAATCGCACCTCATGACTCACGAGACGCGCCCTAAGGCCCCCAGGTCCCGGATCTCGCTGTGGCTCGGCGGGATGGCCCTGGCGCTCGCCCTCGCACCCACCCTAGTGGCCGGAGAGCTCAGCCCTGCGGCCGAGTCTGAGCGACAGGCACCGGGGTTCGACCTGCAGGCATTGGACGGGACTCCCCACCGGCTGGAAGACTACCGCGGCAAGGTCGTGCTGCTCAATTTCTGGGCAAGCTGGTGTCCTCCCTGCCTGGTCGAGCTACCCAGCATGCAGCGTCTCGCGGATCAACTGGCCGCAGACCCCTTCGCTGTCGTCCTCGTCAACGTGCAGGAAACCCCCTTCCGGGTTGCAAACTCCCTCAAGCTCATGGGCGTGCGCGTGACGACGCTGCTGGACCCGGAGGGCGACACCTTCAGGGCCTGGGGCGGGGCCATCTACCCCACGAGCTTCGTCATAGACCCCGAGGGCCAGGTCCGCTACGTCGCCAAGGGCCCGCTGGAATGGGACAGCCAGGACGTGCTCACGGCCCTTCAGGGTCTGCTTCCACCCCGGCAGGCCGCCGACGACTGAGCTCGTGGCGCCCGGCATCTCTCACCCGGCGCCGCCGCCGGGTCAGAGATGTGCGGCCGCTCCGTCCGGCCCTCCCTCAGGGCCCCCAGCCGGTGTGAATCGGGTGGCCGCCTTGGCGCCAGGCCCCGAGTCCACCCTCGAGGTGAAAGACATTCGGGACATCGTGATCCAGCAGGGTCTGCTCCGCCTGCCGGGTGCGGTGGCCCTGGGTGCAATAAAGCACGAGCCCATTCTCCGCCCGGCGCAGCTCGTCCAGACGCTTCTCCATCTTGTCGTATGGGATGTTGATGGCGCCCGCCACATGGCCGGACTTGTACTCACCAAAGGGGCGCACGTCGACCACCACCAGCTCTTCGGCGGTCCCCTGTCGGGCAGCCAGGTCTTCGGCGCTGATCGCCGGCGTCTGGAATTCCTCGCCCAGGGCGAGTGCGGGGGAGAGCGTCAACAGCAAACCCAAAGCGCGAATCGCTGCGGCCGCACCCGCCCACCGATGGCGGTCGCTGGGACAGGATGGACGCTGAGGGCGCCGGAGCCCGATGCGCAAGGGGGTACAAGGCAGGACCTCGGCAACCGTCCCCTTGCCGGTGACGAGGCCGAATGAGTCGAGAAGGATCGATCCAGCCATTATTGCTTTAAGCAGTCGGGCACACGAAATTCCTCGTCCAGACCATAGCGCTCATCGAAGATGCCATCGCAATCGCTATCTCGGATCACATAATTCCCCGAACCCGAGAGGGCGGGGCTGCCCACTGACTCCAGACTCCAGGCCCACAACCGGCCCTTGGTGGTCATGCTGAAGATGCTGTCCCCATCGAGATTCCGGTAGCGCAGGATGTGGGTCTCCTTGACCCCGTCGTCATCGCCGTCCCCGTCCTCCTCGCTGATGAGAAGGAACTTGCTCATGTCGGGCGCCTGGTAGGCCCCCGTCTCCACCGCCGACGCCTGCAGTACACCCACTGCAAGCGCGATGGCCACCACACAACTCGCCGATCGGCGGCTGCCCGAAAAAGTCTGGATCGATTGGATCATGAATTGAGCCCAGATACGGGGGGTGCCGAGCTCCCGCAGGCAGCGGTCGTCATACCGGCACTTTACCTTGGAACAAAAAAAGGGGAGGAGTTGCCTCCTCCCCTTCAATGTCGGCCTAACGGCTGGCCGTTACCGGCAAGTCACCGAGGTGGTCCCGGTCAGAATGTCGTTCGTCGCGTCGCTGTTCTGCGCCGCGTCGATCGAAGCCTCCCAGGACACCGTGCCGCTTCCATTTGCCGTGCAGTTGAAGAACACGGTAAAGGGGCGGAATTGGGTCTCGGGATTACCCGGCTCAACGACACCGGTGCGAGTCTCTGGCGTCACCACCACCGTGACATTGGTTG
>JBLMWY010000356.1:0-5509 GCA_050257475.1 Bdellovibrio bacteriovorus | reverse complement strand
TGGGGATCGATCTGACGCTCCTGTCCATGTTCGGCCTCTTCGGGCTATCGGGCATCGTCGTGAACAACGCCATCATCCTGGTCAGCATGTATCAGGAGCTGCGCCAGAGCGGCATGGAGGTGGAGCCGGCCCTGGTGGAGGCGGCCTGCTCGCGCCTGCGGGCCATGCTGCTTACCTCCGCCACCACCGTGGTGGGGCTCGGGCCCCTGATCTTCGAGACCAGCCTCCAGGCCCAGTTCCTCATCCCCATGGCCGTGTCCCTGGCCTTCGGGGTCGGCTTCGCCACGGTGCTGGTGCTGATCTTCACCCCGGCGCTGCTGTCCGCCCATGAGGCCCTGCACCTGCGCGTCTCGCGCTGGCTGAGCCCAACGGCGGAAGCGAGGACCTAACGGAGCCCCGCGTCCGGAAGGCCCTGCGTTGGCGCTTGCGCTGGGGACTTCAGTCATGTCTGGCCCCAGGGGCGCCTTCCTTGACCGATTCGGGTCGGATTCCCGAGCCGAGACTCTCCCAGCCTACGGTTGGGGCGTGTTGGGAGTCATCCACGGCTGCTGTAACCGAGCAGCGGTCATCCGAAGTATCGAGCCGGCCTAACACCACCAACACCCGGCTGTGGGAGCGATCATTCACGGGGCGAATCCAGGCGAGACTTGGGCGGACGTGCTCGCGACCGGTCCCCGCGGACCCTGGGGGCCCCGCTTGGGGCGTCCTGGACTTGACACCTCTGCCTTGACTCTGGACCATCGCGGGCCCGCTCGTTACCCTTCACCCCCATGACCCGTAAGCTCTACATCCAGACCTTCGGCTGCCAGATGAACGCCTACGACTCCGCGCGCAGGGCGGACGTGCTGCGGGAGTCCCACGGGCTGGAGCTTACCGAGCGGCCGGAGGAGGCGGATGTCCTGCTGCTCAACACCTGCTCCATCCGCGAGAGGGCCCAGGAGAAGGTGTTCTCCCAGCTCGGGCGCTGGCGTCCCTGGAAGCTGCGGCGGCCAGGTCTGGTGATCGGGGTGGGCGGCTGCGTGGCGAGCCAGGAGGGGAAGGCGATCCGCGCCCGGGCCCCCTATGTGGACCTGGTCTTTGGCCCCCAGACCCTGCACCGGCTGCCCCAGATGCTGGCGGACCTGGAGTCGGAGCGGCGGCCCCAGGTGGACGTCTCCTTCCCCGAGATCGAGAAGTTCGACTGCCTCCCCGCCCCCAGGGCCGAGGGCCCCACGGCCTTCGTCTCCATCATGGAGGGTTGCTCGAAATACTGCACTTATTGTGTGGTGCCCTATACGCGGGGGGAGGAGGTGAGCCGGCCCTTCGACGACGTTATCGCCGAGGTGGCGGGGCTGGCCGAGCAGGGGGTGCGGGAGGTCAATCTGCTGGGCCAGAACGTCAATGCCTATCGGGGCCAGATGCACGACGGCGAGATCGCCGACCTGGCGCTCCTGATCCGCTATGTGGCGGCCATCGAGGGCATCGACCGGATCCGCTTCACCACCAGCCACCCGGTGGAGCTCTCCGACTCCTTGATCGAGGTCTACGGCGAGGTTCCGGAGCTGGTGAGCTTCTTGCATCTGCCGGTCCAGTCAGGCTCGGACCGCATCCTGGCGGCCATGAAGCGCGGCCATACGGCCCTGGAGTACCGCGCCAAGATCCAGGCCCTGCGCCGGGTGCGCCCAGAGATCCTGATCTCCTCGGACTTCATCGTCGGCTTTCCCGGCGAGACCGAGACCGACTTCGCCGCCACCCTGGCCCTGGTGGATGACGTGGGATTTGACCAGAGCTTCAGCTTCATCTATAGCCGCCGCCCCGGGACCCCGGCCGCGGACTACCCGGATGAGGTCCCCCTGGAGGTCAAGCGCGAGCGGCTGGCCCGCCTGCAGCAGCACATCGACACGCAGGCCCAGCGCTACAGCCGCCAGATGGTGGGGACGGTCCAGCGGGTGCTGGTGGAGGGCCCGTCCCGAAAGGACCCGCGCCAGCTCGCCGGGCGCACCGAGAGCAACCGGGTAGTCAATTTCCAGGGCGACCCGTCCCTCGTGGGCCAGTTCGTCGATCTGACCATCACCCAGGCCCTGCCCAACTCGCTGCGCGGTATCCTGGCGGACTCCACGGTCGCCGCCGGCGCCTGAAGCACCCTCCCGCTTGTCCACCCAGCCCCAAACCCTCGACCTGATCCTGGCCCCGGAGGACAACGCGCGGCTCGCGAACCTGTGCGGTCCCCTGGAGCAGCACCTGCGCCAGATCGAGCGCCGACTGGGGATCGAGATCAGCAACCGGGGGCTTTCGTTCCGGCTGATCGGCGACGGACCCGCGGTGCGCCTGGGTGAGCGACTCCTGACCGATCTCTATGCGGAGACCGCCGAGGAGGTGCTGACCCCGGAGTCCATCCATCTAGCCCTGCAGGCGTCCGGCGCCGAGGCCCTGACGCTCGCCGTCGAGCCGCACCTGCCCGACCTGGTGATCCGCACCAAGCGCGGACTGATTCGGGCCCGCGGGCCGAACCAGCAGGAGTATCTGCACGCCATCGCCCGCCATGACATCAACTTCGGGGTGGGCCCGGCGGGGACCGGCAAGACCTATCTGGCGGTGGCCTGCGCGGTGGAGGCCCTGGAGAGCGACCGTGCACGGCGTCTGCTCCTGGTGCGCCCCGCGGTGGAGGCGGGGGAGCGGCTCGGGTTCCTGCCCGGGGACCTGGCCCAGAAGATCGACCCCTATCTGCGCCCACTCTATGACGCCCTGTTCGAGATGCTGGGGTTCGAGCGTGTCGCCAAGCTGATTGAGCGCAACGTGATCGAGGTGGCGCCCCTGGCCTACATGCGTGGGCGCACCCTCAACGACGCCTTCATCATCCTGGACGAGGCCCAGAACACCACCCCCGAGCAGATGAAGATGTTCCTCACCCGCATCGGCTTCGGCTCCACCGCCGTCATCACCGGCGACGTCACCCAGGTGGACCTACCCCGGGGTCAGCCCTCGGGCCTGCGGCAGGCCATCGAGATCCTGAAGGACGTTCCGGGGATCAGCTTCACCTTCTTCAATGCCCGGGACGTGGTGCGCCATGCCCTGGTGGCGCGCATCGTGCATGCCTATGAGGCATTCGAGAACCCCAATGCCGAGTCGTCGGTCCCCTCGGGGCGACCTGAACGCGGCGGCCCCCAGCCCTGAGGGTTGGCGCGTTGGAGCTGGAGCTGGATCTGCAAGTGGAGACGACGGCGCCCGGCGTCCCGTCCCTGGCGGACCTCAGGCGCTGGGCCATGGCGAGCCTGGAGGGCATGCGGGCGCGGGCGGAGCTGACCATCCGGGTGGTTGGCGAGGCGGAGGGGCGCGAGCTCAACCGACGCTATCGAGGGCAGGACAGACCCACCAACGTGCTGTCCTTTCCCTTCGAGGTGCCTCCAGGGATAGACCCGGACGACGCCGTGCATGACCTCTTGGGCGATCTCGTGATCTGCGCCGATTTGGTGCAGCGGGAGGCGCGGGAGCAGGGCAAGCCCGCGGTGGCGCACTGGGCCCACCTGGTGGTCCACGGGGTCCTGCATCTGCTTGATTACGATCATCTTACTGACGAGGACGCGGCACAGATGGAAGGGCTGGAAACCGCGATCCTGGGCGGGTTAGGATTTCCGCCACCCTATCAGCCGGATACGGAGCCGGCGCCTTGAGGAGGATCCCGGGCAGTCCATGACGAGCGATCGATCTAGCGACGGTTCGCGACCGCGCAATTGGCTGGAGCGTCTCGGCCATCTGTTCGGGGGCGAACCGCAGGACAGGGAGCAGCTCATCGAGCTGCTCAAGGATGCCAAGCAGCGCGCCCTCCTGGACACGGATGCCTTGAGCATGATCGAGGGGGTCCTGCAGGTCTCGGATCTGCGGGTGCGCGACATCATGATCCCGCGGGCGGAGATGGTCTATATCCGCCGCGACGACCCCCTGGAGCGGGTCCTGGAGATCGCGGTCAAGTCTGCCCACTCCCGCTTCCCGGTCACCGGCGACGACAAGGGCGACGTGGTGGGGGTGCTGCTGGCCAAGGACCTGCTCACCTTCTGCGTGGAGAACGGCCGGCGTCCCTTCAACATCCGGGAGCTGCTGCGCCCCACCGTCTTCGTGCCCGAGAGCAAACGGCTGAACGTCCTGCTCAAGGAGTTCCGCGCCAGCCGCAATCACATGGCCATCGTGGTGGACGAGTACGGGAGCGCCGCCGGGCTCGTCACCATCGAGGACGTGCTGGAGCAGATCGTCGGCGAGATCGAGGACGAGCACGACTACGACGAGGGGGCCGAGATCTTCCGGCGGGGCGCCAACGATTGGAGCGCCAAGGCCCGCACCCCCATCGAGGACTTCAACGCCTACTTCGAAAGCGAGTTCTCGGACGATGAGTTCGACACCATCGGCGGACTGGTGGTGAACGCCTTCGGGCACCTGCCGAAGCGGGGCGAGTCGGTGGAGATCGGTGGGTTTCGCTTCACCGTGATGCGTGCCGACAGCCGTCGGGTCCACCTGCTCAGCATCGAGCGTCTGGAGCCTGGGGCGGAGCCGTCCACCGAGCCGGAGTACTGACCGGGTGATGACGGCGGTTGGCCGTCTCGGAGGCTGCAGCCCGGCGCGCCGGGCTCGGCCCAGCACCCCAGCGTCCACGGAGACCGCAACCTGATCGCGTCCGTCCGCCGCCAAGCCCTGCTGGTTTTGCTCTGGCTGGTGCCCCAAGCAAGCGGGGCTGATCCGCCGCGGGAGACCCTCGTCGCCGAGCGCGACTGCCCGGCGACGATTGCCATCCGGCGGCCGGACAATCCGGGCGAGGTACGTCTGGTCCCCGGGGAGAGCTACCCCGTGACGGCCCGCAACAAGGCGGACGCCACCCATTATCGGCTGCGGATCGAGCACGCCCGGCCCCCCGAGCGCTGGGTGGCGGTCGACTGTGGAAGTCTGCGGGTCGGCTCCGACCCGAACCCACCCAGATCGGCAGCCGAGGCGTCGCCGGCCCGAAGGACGTCCATGGAGGGCCAATATGTGTTGGCGGCCAACTGGCAGCCGGCCTTCTGTGAGGGGCGCCAGCGTGTCCCCGAGTGCCGGACCCAAAGCGGGGAGCGCCCGGACGCCCGCCAATTCTCACTCCACGGCCTCTGGCCCCAGCCCACCGGCAAGGCCTACTGTGGGGTCGGCGGGTTGGAGCGGGGCCTGTCGGAGTCTGGTGACTGGGGGGCCTTGCCACCCTTGGAGCTGGGCCGCTCGCTGCGGGAGGCCCTGGCCGAGCGCATGCCTGGGGTGCGGTCCTACCTCGACCGTCATCAGTGGATCAAGCACGGCACCTGCTACGGCACCGACGCGGCGACCTACTTCGGCCAGGCGGTGGCGCTGTTGGATCAGCTCAACGAATCGACGGTACGGGCCCTGTTCGAGTCGAGCATCGGCCAGCGCCTGCGGGCCAGCCAGGTCCGCCAGGCCTTCGATCAGGCATTCGGGTCCGCGGCGGGGGAGCGGGTGCGCCTCGTCTGCGACGACCAGGGGCTGATCACCGAGCTGC
>JBLMWY010000355.1:0-14587 GCA_050257475.1 Bdellovibrio bacteriovorus | reverse complement strand
AGGAACGGCTCTCGCATCCAAGCCGGTTGCGCGCAGCGCTCTATCCCCTCCCCGTCTCGGTCACACCCTGGACCTTTTGCCATCCCGTCGGAGCCGCGTCGGGGATGAAGGCCATCGGGCGCAAGAGGTCAGGGTCAAGGAGGAACGCAGGCACGAGTAGTCCTTGACCCGGGCCGCGCCCGATGGACCATCCCCAAGATACGCGGCTTCGACGGGATGGCAACGGGATCGGACGGGGGTCCTCGGACTCTTGGCAAGCGGAGCGCGCAGGCGTCAGGGAACGTCACCCGCATGGGCGGAGACGCGGCGCCCGTCAGGAACGGGCGACGTGGCTCCGGGCGCCCCGGTAAGGAGACCGGGCCGCCTAGAGCCCGGCCCGCAGGGAACGCACGGATGGGGGCCGGGACTTTCGCATGCGAAAAATTCAGGTGGTCCCGGGCTAGCGCGTCCAGAACTATCCTTGCATATCGAAAGAAGAGATTTTAATTTACAAGGATGATCCCGCGCGCCATCCGTTCGAAAGTCGAGGCCGCCCTGGCTCGCCAGGCCGCGGTGGCACTCATCGGCCCGCGCCAGGTGGGTAAGACGACCCTGGCCCACGAGATCGCCGCGACCCGGCCGTCCATCTACCTGGACCTGGAAGCCACGGCGGACCGGGACAAGCTGGCGGACCCCGTGCTGTTCTTGAGCAAGCAGACGGACAAGCTCGTCGTTCTGGACGAGATCCACCGTGTGCCAGCCTTGTTCGAGGCCCTGCGCGGAATCATCGACGCCGGGCGGCGAGCCGGGAACCGGACGGGGCGCTTCCTCATCCTCGGCTCGGCCGCCATCGACCTCTTGCGACAATCCGGGGAGACCCTTGCCGGGCGGATTGCCTATGTGGACATCGCGCCGCTGGCCGTCGGAGAGGTGGAGCCGGCTGACATCACAAGGCTGTGGTTACGCGGAGGATTCCCCGACAGCTTCCTGGCCGCCACCGACGGCGACAGCCTGGGGCTGCGGGAGAGCTTCATCCGCACCTACCTGGAGCGCGATGTGCCGATGTTCGGCCCGCGTATCCCGGCGGAGACCCTGAGGCGCCTCTGGACCATGCTGGCGCACAACCAGGGCACCCTGCTGAACGCCTCGCGCCTGGCCTCGGGCCTGAGTATCTCGGCACCGACAGTTACCAACTACATCGACCTCCTGGTGGACCTGCTCCTGGTGCGGCGGCTGCCGCCGTTTTATGCCAACGTCGGCAAGCGCCTGGTCAAGTCCCCGAAGACCTATGTCCGCGACAGCGGACTGACCCATGCGCTGCTCAACATCGAGACCTACGAGGACCTGCTCGGGCACCCGGTGTCCGGCCCGAGCTGGGAGGGTTTCGTGATCGAGAACCTGATCGTGGCCGCTCCCAGCCGAACCATGGCCAGTTTCTACCGCACTGCGGCCGGCGCCGAGATCGACCTGCTCTTGGAGCTGGAGGGACAGCGCGGGACCTGGGCCGTCGAAATCAAGCGCGGGCTCTCGGCCAAGCCCCAGCGCGGTTTCTACCAGGCGGTCGAGGACATCCAACCCGCCAAGGCATTCGTCGTGCACGCTGGCGAGGACAGTTACCCAATCTCCGAAGGCATCGAGGCGATCGGTCTGAGGGAGTTGGCTGGATTGCTGAGCGGCGCGGCGACCGAAGGCGGCTGACCGGGCAGCCTGAGCCTCGGGGTAGACGGGCAGGGCGCTCTTGGCACCAGACAGACCCCGCGAAAATTTTCGCATGCGAAAAAATCTCGGAGATTCCGGCCACCGAGGATCGAGGGCTGGCCGCCGATCCTGGAGCGAGGGGAGGGGGCTCTGATCAAGAGTCGGACCGCTCTTCCGTGGCCTCGGCCCCCTCCGCTTGTGCCTGCCGCTCTTCGACGATCTCCTCGCACATGGCCATGAACTCTCGGTTGTTCTCTCCGTTCTCCCGGTAGTCCAGGATCATGGCCAAGGCCGCCTCCCAGTGGTCCTCGGACATCGAGCAGATGTAGCCGAGGTTCACGGACCAGTCCCGGGAGTTGTAGAGATGCAGGGCCAGGTTCTGGAGCGCCTGGGCACCGCCGTGGTGGGCGCCACGAATCCATTTGCTCCAGACGGGGTGAAGATAAGGGTTCATGCCGGGTGACCTTGGTGTCGCGGGCGAGGCATTCGGACCTCGGGATCGGCTCCAGTGTCCGATATTCCAGCGGACCTAGCGACCCTGGGCGACCCGCTCCTGGCCGTGGCCTCGGGCCGGGTCGTTCGCGGGCAATCTCTGGGAACCCTGGGGACGCCCCCGGGCTTCGAGCCGCGCCTTGGCCTGGTCGTAGAGCTCCCGGAATCGGGCTCGGTCCTCCGGTCCGAGCCGAGCCAGCCGCTCGGCGGTGAAGATCTCGACCACCCTGGCGGCGAGCGGATCGGCGCCGTCGACCTGACCCCGATCCTGGCGTCTCCTGCCGCGGCGATCCAGGTTGCCTTGCCGATCGACGGTGACGGACCAGGCGTTGCGCTCGGTCTCCTTTACCCGATGGTCGATCACGGCGCCGGTCTCGTCGCGGATCGGCTCGCGCACCTGCACCCGCTGTTTGCCGAGTCTGGAGAGGCGAACCTGGTCGCCGACCCCGGCGCCGGATTCCTCCATGGCGCGCTCCAGATCGAGGCCCCAGTGGGTGACCAGGGTCCCGGCCGCGTCCCGTAGCGAGACGAAGTAGCTCGGAGAGCTGCCCTGCTGGTGCTGGAAAGCGGCAGGGCCGTGCTCTACGAGCTCTCCGGCCAGAAGATCAGCCGGCCGTTCCCGCTCGCGGCCGCCGAGGCGGGTCTCGGTGGAAGTGCCTGTCCGCGACGCGGCTGCCGGCTCGGACCGTGGTTCGAGCTTGGCCAGCTCCCCCGGGCTCGGGGCATAGCCCTCGACGGCGAGTCCGCGCTTCGCCGCCGCTTCCCACACGAGCCGTTTGAACTCCCGGGACCCCTTCACTCGCAATGCCGACCAGCCCCGTGCATGGGCCAGCTCAACCATCGCGGTGGCCACCGAAACCGAGACATCCTCGGCGCGGAAGGTCTCCCCGCGAGTCGTGAAGGCGAGCCGCTCGGGGGTCTGGCGATAGTAGAAACGATCGCCGGTGCGCAGGAAGTGCCGGCGGACGAAGTCAGGAAGGGGAGGGGGCCGCGACACATCGGCCTCGGGATCCGCGCCAGCGCTTCCCCCTTCGCGAGAGGCGAGAGGGGCCTGGGATTGGCGCTCTCGGGCCCGGGTAATCTCGTTAGGCTCGAACTCCTCCTGAGAGCGAGCCCCGCTCCGATTTACCGTCGACACCGGATCTTTGCGACCAATCTGTTCCAGTAGCCGTTCAGAGAAGTCCGCGGGAACCTCCTTTCGCCACAAGGCGGATGCCGCCTCCGGGTCTCGCTCCCAAAAAGCCGTCATCGCTGTCCGGAAGGACGGATCGAGATGAGGATTGCCCCCGCGATGCAACCGGACCTCGTCCCAGTCAATGTCACGTAGGTATTCTTCGAGCCGGTAGAGATTGAGATTGTCCCTCTCGGGAAGGGGAAACGGCAGATCCGGCGGCAGGGCTTCCCCAAACCCCCGGCGCCACTGGGCGCGCAGACCGGGACGGTTGCTGGCCTGGCGCGTCGAGGTGACCTGGCGAGTTTCCCGATGCAAGTCGGGATTGCGGAGATGCAGCTCTACGGCCGAGGCATCCGGAGACTCCGCCAGCGATTCTTGGAGCGTAACCGCGACACGCCAAGCCTCGCGGGGCGAGGCGAAGCCACGGGCGGCACCGGGATCGTCGAGCCAGGGAGAGTCGTCTCGACCAGTCCAAAAGCTTCCGCTGTCATTGCCCAGGACGATCTCTCGTGTGGCCATCGCAAACGGCTCCGAAAAGCCCTGACCATACCGCAGCCAGGTAGAATTTTACTTATCGGAACGCGCCTCTCACTATCCATAATGCGCCAGTCTTACGTCCTGTTGGCTCTGAACACTCGTCGAAAGACGTCCCATAAGCGCCGTTAATGACCTTTTTTCCTACTGCCTAGAATGGTTGGTGGAAAAGTAAAAGGTTGAGGTGGTGGCGGCCGACGTTAGGAGGCCGTGTGAGATGTCCGTAGCCGGAGGCTAGGACTCCTTATGGAGGGCGCAGGGATGCGCCCGCAAGGCCGTAGCGTAGCGAAGGGGCGGAGCCAGGGATGGCGGAGGGTGGGTCTTGATCTGGGCGGCGACGCGGTTTCGGTCGCTGGGGGCGAAGTTATCCACTGGCGTGGTGCTTTTATCTTGTTTTTGTCTTGTTTTTTCTTGTTTTTAGGCGGCGAAAAGAGGCGTAAAAACAAAAGGATAAGAGGGGTGCATGCTACGGAAATATGGTCGGCTGCTACAGATTTACGGTTACGAGCCTACAGATTCATGGTCACTTGCTACAGAAATATGGTGCTATCCACAGCCGTCCCGACTTGTTGCTACAGATTCATGGTTCGGGGCGTCCTCCCCCTCCAGGGACCCTTCTCTGCTACGGATTTATGGTTCTCGGGGCGATCCTGGCCTCCTGCTACAGATTTATGGTCCAGCCCATCCTGCTACAGATTCATGGTCGGGCGGGTGCCCGGTGGCACCTGCTACAGATTTATGGTTGACAGCCCCGCAACGGGATTCGACTACAAGAATTGCGGGATGCAGCAAATAGCAATACGCTAAGTGCTTCAATCCCGTTGCAGGAATGGCCATGGATCAGCAACGCTCGATAGCGGTCAAGGCCGATGGAAGCTCCATCGTCACCAAGGCCAATGCCCTGATCGAGGCCTCCTACAACCTCACCCTCAACGAGCAGCGCATCATCCTGGCCTGCGCCGCGAAGCTCGACGGTCGCAAGCCGATGCCCAGGGACGCGGTGTTCGTGCTCGGCGTGGATGAGTTCGTCGAGCTGTTCGGAAGCGACCCTCGGAACGCCTATGCCGAGATGGAGGAGGCGGCGACCAAGCTCTACGAGCGGGACATCCGCCGCATCGACGGCGCGACGCGCAAGCGCCTGCGCTGGGTCTACATGGCCGAGTACAAAAAGGGGGAGGGCAAGGTCCGGCTCGGCTTCTCGCCCGAGATCGCGCCTTACCTGACCATGCTGCACAAGCGCTTCACCAGCTACCGGCTCGAGGAGATAGCCAGCCTGCGCAGCACCTACGCGATCCGCCTGTTCGAGATGCTCGCCCAGTTTACCGAGACCGGGGTCTTCCTGATCTCGGTGGCGGACTTCAAGCAGCGTCTCGGTCTTGAGGTCAAGTACGACCGGTTCTCCAACCTCAAGGCCCGGGTCATTGATCCCGCGATCAAGGAGTTGGTGGCGAAGACGTCCTTGGACGTGACGTGGAAGGCGATCAAGAAAGGGAAGACCGTGGAGCGCTTGGAGTTCCGGTTCTCCGAGAAGCACCAACTCTCCATGGCGTTCTGAGGCCGGAAGGGAAGCGGTTAGACGCGACTATCGGGATAAGACCCCATGACGACCATGCTGGCGACGGCCGGACGGATCGTCCATCGGCTGTTGCAACACAACGGCCTTGAGGCCGACGCGATGTATCTCGCGGTCGGATTAGACCCGCTGAAGTTGGATGAGCCTCAGGCGCGCTACTCGCTGCGGCGAATCCGCGAGCTGTGGCGCATGGCAGACGAGCAGATCGCGAACCCCTGCTGGGGCCTCACGGCGGGGGCGCTGTGGCGGCCGACCGACTTCCACGCATTCGGCTACGCCTTTCTTGCTTCGGGGACACTGGAATCCGCATTCAAGCGCTTGGAGCACTACTTTCGCATCGTGGCCCAAGACCTATCGGTGCACACTGCCACGACGCGCGACACGTTCAGCATGGCCATCGAGGCGCCTTCCGCTGCACTGGATCCTCCAGCGCTTCAAGATGCCTGCTTATCCATAATCCTGCGTATGTGCCGGGATGTTTACGGCGAAGGACTCAGGTTGCGCGAAGTCCAGGTGGCGCATCCCTGGCAGGCCTGTGGATACGAAGACCATTTCGGCTGCCCCGTCCGCTACGAAGCCGATCGTATGGGGTTCACGTTCCCCGTGGAAGTGATACGCCGATCGCTGCCAGCGAAAAACCGCGATCTAGCCCGAGCCAATGACCGCATCCTCCAGGAGGTCGACCGCCGCCTGACCGACAACGCGACGATCGGGCGCGTGCGACGGGCCCTGCTGGACAGCCTGTCCGCCGGCAAACCCAGCGCGAAGGATGTCGCACGGGCACTGGCCGTCGCCCCACGTACCCTGCAACGCAAGCTCCAGGAAGAGGGGACGACGTTTCAGGCCGTGCTCGACGCCGTTCGCAAGGATCTGGCGCGAGAGTACATCCGAAGCGGCAAATACGACCTGCTCGAAATCGCCTATCTGACCGGATTCGCCAACCCTCCCGCGTTCTCGCGCGCCTACAAGAAGTGGACCGGGCGTACCCCCAGCGAAGAGCGCGCGGCGGAAGACTGACGTCCCAGCTCTTTCCGCCAGGCCAACCACGAGCCTGATCATTTCGCATGCGAAAAAGTGTCCCAGCGCCACACTGGGCAAAATGGCGCGTTCCGGTACATCTCTGGCGCGTATGGGTAATCACCAAAGCCCGAACGTCTGATAGATTTCCGCCGCCATCAGGACAGCCTGCACTCAACAGGCTGGCAGTACCCTGACAACGAGGCAGGCATGGATCTAATCACGCTCATCGCGACCTGCGCGCCCATGGTGGCCCCGACCACCATGAAGGCCATCGTCCTTGAGGAGAGCCGCGGACACCCCTACGCGATCCACGATGGCCGGACCCATCGGGCGATCTTTCCCGCTACCAAGGACGAGGCGATCGCCACGGCCCGCCGGCTGTTGGCCAACGGCGGCCGGATCGACGCGGGCCTCGCCCAGATCAACAGCGAGAACTGGAGCTGGCTCGGCCTCGATGCCGAGAGCGTCTTCGACCCCTGCACCAATCTGCGCGCGGGCGAGCGGGTCATCCTCGTGGGCTACACCGCCGCCCCCTATACCCTCGACGCCGCAATCAGCCGCTACAACACGGGTGACGAGCAGCGCGGCATCGACAACGGCTACGTGGGCCGGGTCAAGGGATGGATGCCGAAGCCGCAGCCGGATCGGGTCTACGAGGCCGCCGGTCAGGCGCCGCGCGAGATCCACGACGAGGCGCCGGTGACCGTGCAGGCCAGCCGTGCCGCGGACCCGGAAGGGGAGGGGACCCCAGAAGGGGCGGCACTCGCGCGAGCCCAAAGACAAGAGGCGAGGCGCGACGAGGTCCCCGCCTGGAGCTTCGTGCCCGTGGCCGACGGGTTCGGGACCGGGGGATAGCCCACATGCATTTCACAACGCCAACCGGCGGCCATGGCGCGCGGCCACGCCGAGACGCGGACCCACCCATTCGCCACACGCCAGCGAAACACCCTCGTCTCGCTCATCGAGCACCGAGGTGAGGGGCAGGGGATACGCCTCCCCCCGCATCGCCGGCGCCAGACCCCGACAAATCGACTCGCTTCCTCAATCCCTCGCGCGGCAAGGGAAGGCCAGGGTTTGTCTCGTCCGGTGCGGCATGCCGTCCCATCACCCAAGAACCGGATATCGACTCAGCCTCAAACCAGAAGGAGAAGCCCACGTGACCCACGTCATCAACAACGACCCCGTTACCCGCAAGATCGTCGTGGCGGCCCTGCTCTGCGGCCTCGTGCTCGCCCCCGAGATGGCCGCTGCCAACGTCCTCGATAACTTCGGCAACGCCATCCTCGGCATCCTGAACAACACCTTCCTGCGCGCGGTGGCCATCGCCGCCGTCATCGCCTCCGGCCTCATGGCCCTGTCTGGACGCATCCAGTGGATGACCTTCATCGGCGTCATGCTCGCCGTGGTCATCATCTTCGGCTCCGCCGGCATCGTGGACTATATCCGGGACAACTCGGCGACCGCGGCCCTCGACCCGGCCCCCGTCTTCGCCCATGTCGTCTGACCCCTTGTTCCAGGGCATGACCCGGCCGGCAATGCTGGCCGGGGTCACCTACTCGGGGGTCATCCTGAACCTGATGCTGGTCATCACGCCCTTCGTGATGCTCAACAGCCTCTGGCCCTTGCTGGCCGCGATCCCGATCCACGGGGTGATGTGGCTGGTCTGCAAGTGGGACCCCCGCTTTTTCGACCTGGGCGTGGTGTGGCTGCAAACCGGCGCCAACGCCCGCCATCGCTACATCTGGAAGGGGTCGACCTACCGGCCATGAAGGCACTGTTGAAACTCCACCGCGAGGAGCGCCAGGCGGCGGCCCTGGTGCCGCTCCAGGCGCACCTGGCCGACCGGATCGCCAAGATCCGGGACGGCGCCCTGGTGGCCGCCTTCGAGCTGGAAGGGACCCCTTTCGAGGCCAAGACCCCGGAGCAGCGGGACCTGTACAAGGAGCATCTCAACGTGGCGCTGCGCAACAGCGCCTCGCCGCGCCTCGGCCTGTGGTCCATCCTCACGCGGCGGCGGGTCCATCCGGACCTGGCCCGCGCCCATCCGAACGCCTTCGCCCAGCGCGTGGGCGACGCCTATGCCCGGCTCCAGGAGGCCCGCACCCTCTACCAGAACCGCCTGTGGCTGGTCCTGGTGTACCGGGTCACCGCGCTCCGTACCGAGATCGCCTTCGGCAAGCAGGCTGACAAGCGCCTGGTGCGCGAGATGCTGATCGCGGGCATCGATGAGCTGGAGGACATTGCCGCCAAGCTCGGCTCGGCCTTACGCGACTATGGCCCCCGCCGGCTTGGCATCTATGAGCGCGCCGGCAACCCTTTCTCCGAGATCGGCGAGCTGTACAGCCTGCTGCTCAATCACACGCCCGAGCGCGTCCCAGTGGGTCCCTACGATCTCAGCCAGGCCGTCGGCTGCAACCGCCTCCTGTTCGGCCGCGAGGTCTTCGAGGTCCGCCGTCCGGGCGACAGCCGCTTCGGGGCGGCGCTGGCCATCAAGGAGTATCTGCCCCAGACCTACCCGGAGATGTTCACCGGGCTGATGGAGGAGCCCTACGAGCTCAATTGGGTGCAGTCCTTCACCTTCCTCGACAAGGACAAGGCCAAGGACCTGTTCACCACCCAGCGCCGGCGCCTGGTCTCGGCGGGGGACGAGGCGGTCTCCCAGGTAGCGGCCCTCGAGGAGGCCATGGATCAGTTGATCTCCAACCGCTTCGTGGTGGGGGACCACAACGCGGCCCTGATCGTCTACGGGGAGGACCTGGAGTCCCTTGCGCGCAACGTCGCCTTCGGCCACGCAACCCTGGCCGATCCCGGCAATGTGGTGGTGCGCGAGGACATGGCCTTGGAAGGGCAGGTCTACGCGACCCTGCCGGGCAACGCCAAGTACCGCCCGCGCAAGGCCCCCATCACCAGCCTCAATTTCGCGGCCATGAGCCCCTTCTACGCCTTCCCGGAAGGGACTCCAGACGGCCACCATTGGGGTGAGGCGGTGACCCTCTTCCGGAGCACCGTGGACACCCCGCTCTGGTTCTCGCCCCACGTCGGCGACCTGGGGCATACCAGCGTCATCGGCATGTCCGGCGCCGGCAAGACCGCGCTGCTCGCCTTCCTGCTGGCGCAGCTCCAGCGCTTCCCGGTGCGCCACGTCATCCTCGACAAGGACCAGGGCCTCAAGCTCGCGGTCCTGGCACTGGGCGGGCGTTATCACAGCCTCAAGACCGGCGTCCCAACGGGCTTCAACCCCTTCGCCCTGCCTCTCGATGCGGCGCACGCAGGCTATCTCCACGACCTGGTGCGGCTGTTGGCCGGCGAGGGCTGGGACGCGAAGGCCTCCCGCGAGGTGGAGGAGGGTATCAAGGCGGTCTACAGCCTGAGCCCCGAGAACCGCCGGCTCTCGTCGCTCGTTCAGTTCCTCGACGGCACTCAGATTGGAGGCGTGGCCGAGCGCTTGCGGCCCTGGGTGGGGGAGGGGCGCTTTGCCTGGGCCTTCGACAACCCCAAGGACACACTCAAGCTCGGCCGGCTCACCGCCTTCGATGTCACCGAGTTTCTCGACAACCCGGATCTCCGGACCCCGATCACCTCCTACCTGCTTTATCGCACCGAGCCCCTGATCGACGGGACCCCTTTTGCCCTCTGGATCGACGAGTTCTGGAAGATCCTCGATGACCCGTACTTCGAGGGCTTCGTCCGCGACAAGCTCAAGACGATCCGCAAGAAGGACGGCATCGTCATCACCAGCACCCAGAGCCCGGCCGATGCCCTGGACTCGAAGATCGCCGCGGCTCTGCTGGAGCAGACCCCGACCAAGATCTTCCTGCCCAACGAGTACGCCGACGAGGGCGACTATCGGGACGGCTTCAAGCTCACCCCGGCCGAATGGGCGCTGCTGCGTCCCCTGACCAAGAGCGCGCGCAAGTTCCTGCTCAAACAGGCCGCGGGATCGGCACTGGTCGATTTCAACCTGGCTGGAATGGAAGCCGAGATGGCCATCCTCTCCGGCACCGAGCGCCTGATTCGCCTGGCCGACCGCATCGCCGAGGAGCACGGCGGAGGGCTGCCCCCCGACTGGATTTCTTTACTCGAACAGAGGAGACGTACTCCATGACACGTCCGATTACCGGGCCGCGCCTGGCCCTGGCGCTGGCACTGAGCCTGGCCGCTTCCAGCAACCTGCACGCGACCGGGGTGCCGGTCTTCGACGCCTCAAACCTGGCCCAGGCCATCGCTCAGGCGACGACGCTGGCTGAGCAGCTGACCGCGCTCCAGCAGCAGCTCGACACCCTGCGCGACCAGTACGCCACCATCACCAACATGTACAACGAGATGCGGGGCATCACGGCACATGCCCTGATGATTCCGAATCCGGTGGACACCCTGCATGACTTCCTGCCGGCGGCCAACCTGGATCCCGAAAGCCTCCTGGCCGGCCCGCTGTCCGGCATCGCCAACGCCCTGCGGGACGCGCAAGAGGCCTACAGCGTCGACGAGCTGTTCGGGGGCGGCATCACCCAACTGACCGGTGCCGCCCGCCAGTACCGGGAGCGCTCGGACTTCATCTACTCCTACATGGCCCTCGCCAAGGAGTCCTACGAGAAGGTCGCCGCGCGGCGCGCGACCCTCGAAGGCTTCGCCGCGGCGGCCGGAACCGCCACCACCGAGAAGGCGGTGCTCGACCTGAACACGCGGATCGCCGCCGAGAACGCCCTCCTGCTCAACGACCTGGCCCAGCTCCAGGCACTCCAGCTCATGGCGATGATGCAGGACAAGAGCATCGTCCATAACAGCCAGGGCATGCACGCCAAGCGCCCGACCGGCGTCGGTGATCTGGACTTCAGCGAGTAGGGCAGGGGGGTGTTTCGCATGCGAAAGACGAGAACAACCGAGGTGGGCAAAGCCCTCGTGCTGGTCGCGACGCTCGCCGCCGCCTTACCGGCGGCCGTGTCCGCGCGCACCGTCCAGGGCGTCGATTGGGATGCGGTGCCTTGGGAGATCTTCTGTCCGAGCGTCAAGCCGGTGCAGCTCCATACAGGCGCCGGCAGTTGCAAGGTCACACACCCGGCTTCGGCAAAGCATGCCCGCTGGGACGGCTTTGGAATGGGTGTGAAGGAGCCGACGCCGGACTGCAGGAGCTTAGAGAGGGAATTTCTGAAGTGGACCACTCCGAAGCTCACCGGTGGCAAGACATCAAGCAATACGGACATCACCTGGGGATTCTGCAAAGGCGCTTTCACGCGAGCACTGGACCTGCGCACGAGCCAGCCGCAGCGATTCGTCGAGCCATTCGATCAATGGCGAGAGCAGTACTTCGGCCCATGGCTGACCGGCGGGGCCAGGTAACCGGCAGTGAACGTCTTCGCCAGCCTGTTCGACGCCCTCGACTCGGTGCTCAACGATTATGTGAACGCGGCCATCGCCGCGGGCACCGGCTATGTCGCCGGGCCAATTGCCGTGTTGGGAACGATCTCCTTCATCGCGATGGGCGTGGCTCTGCTGCGTGGCATGTCGGAGATCCCCCTGGCCAAGTTCGTCCAGACCGCGGGGCTCCTGGCCCTGGTGTTTGCAGTTGCCGGGACTGCCGGTCACTACAACACATATCTCGCGGACCATCTGCGGGCCTTGCCGGATGAGCTGCTCGACACTTTCGCGGTGGGTGAGGCCCTCGGCGATCAAGCCTCGATCGGAGGCGTGCTGGACCGCATCGGCGACCGGGCCATGACCGGGATCAGCGCCATCTGGTCCGCCGGCGGCTTCACCGACCCGGGTCCGAGCATCTTTGCCGCGGTACTGTTCGTCATCTTCCTGATCTTCGGCGTGGCCGCGGTCATCGCGCTGGCGACCGCCAAGATCGGCCTGTCCCTGGTGGTTGCCGTGGGTCCTCTGATGGTCCTCGGGCTCCTGTTCCGATCGACCCAGGAGTACTTCACCAAGTGGCTGAGCTACGGGGTTCAGTTCGCCTTCCTGGCGATGTTCGTCGGCGGCATCGCCGGCATGGCCGACGCCATCGTGGATACCTACATCGACGCCCTCGACGACTCCGCCGAGACCGTGGACCTGGTGGCGCTCATGGCCCCGGCCCTGATGCTGCTCCTGCTCGCCAAGATCTTCGCCGAGCTGCCCAACATGGCCTCGAGCCTCTCCGGCGGCATCGGACTCTCCATTGGCAACACCGCCTGGCGTGGCATGCAGGGGCTCATGAACCAGGCCGGCGGCAAGCACATCGACGCCTGGCGCGACGCCGCCCGGTGGCGCCGCGTGCGTCGCGCCGAGGCCCTGCACGAACGCATGGTCGAGATGCGCCGCGCGGCCGTCGACCGGCTGCTGCACGGCAGTAACCAAGTCTCCCGGCGGGACGGCGGCACCTCCGGAGCCGCCTCGGACCTCTCCCAGGAGGCCCGCGATCATGTCGAGGCGCGCCGCCGTCGGCGCTCTGGAGCCTGAACTGAAGGACGAACCGATGCGAATCCTGACCATTCCCCTGGCCCTGCTGCTCGCCGGCTGCGCCGGCACGCCGAAAGCACCGACGTGCGACGAATCGGCCTATCGCAGCCTGAACCCCGCCCACTACGACCCCGTGAAGGACAGCACCCGTGCCGATGTTCCGATCCTCTTCCCCCAGTCCTGACCCCCAGGCGGGGAAGGCCATGGAGCGCTTCCTCGACTGGGAGTACGACACCAATGAGGCGGCCCGCCGCCAGGCGCGGATCGCCTGGGCGCTGGCGGCCATGTGCCTGGTGCTGGCGCTGGCCGCGGTGGGGGCGGTGGCGGCCCTGGCGCCCTTGAAGACCGTGGAACCGGTCTTCGTGCGCGTGGACTCGGCCACCGGCGCCGTCGATGTCCTGCACCGCGTCGACGAGGAAATGGGCCTCGGCCGCCAGGACCTGCTCGACAAGGGCTATCTCGCCCGCTACGTGCGCTCCCGCGAGGGCTACTTCTTCCCAACCATCCAGGAGCAATACCGCCGCGTCCTCTTGATGTCGGTGGGCGATGCCCGTGCCTCCTTCGAGCACGACTTCGCCCGAGACAACCCGCAAGCCCCGGTCAACCGCTACCGGGACAAACAATCGGTGGAGATCGCGCTCAAGTCGATCTCCTTCATCGGCAAGGGCCTGGCCCAGGTGCGCTATGTGGCCGCCACCAGCGGCGGCGAGGAGGCCCGGCGCCAGCACTGGATCGCCACCATCCGCTACGAGTACGAGCCCGACGCGACGATCCCGCTCTCCGTGCTGGAGGACAACGCGCTGGGCTTTGCCGTCACCGAATACCGCGCCGAGCCGGAGGACGCATCGTGAGGCGACCGACTCATCTTGCCCTGGCCATGGCACTGGCCCTGCCGGCCGCGGCCGAGGCCGCCGTCTACCCGAAGGAGAGTCGGGTCGACGGGCGCCTGCGCTACACCAGCTACGACCCCGACCAGGTCTATGTCCTGCACGCGGCCATCGGCCGCGCCCTCTTCATCCAGTTCGCGGAAGGGGAGGAGATGGAGCGCTTCTACACCGGGGACTCGGCCGCCTGGGAGGTGGGCAAGCACGCCAACCTGGTGGCCATCAAGCCCACCGCGGAGACCCCGGATACCAACCTGATCGTCAGCACCACGGCGGGCCGGGTCTACACCTTCGATCTGGGGCTCAACGCGAGCGCGCCCATGTACGGCATCCGCTTCTCGTACCCCAACGAGGAGCGCAAGCGCGGCGACGCCGAGCGCCTGCGGGGGGAGCTGACCGGCGCCATCGACCCCAACGCCCAGGTCCAACGCAACTACCGCTACGCGGGGGCGGGCTCCAAGGAGGTCCAGCCGTCGGAGATCTTCGACAACGGCTCCCACACCTTCATGCGCTTCCCGGAGAACCAGACCTTCCCCTCGGTGTTCGCGGTGGGACCCGACGGCGACGAGACCCTGGTGAACAAGACGGTGCGCGGCAACTGGCTGATCCTGGCCAGGGTCGGAAAGCAATGGCGCCTGCGCCACGGAAGCGCGGTGATGTGCATCCGCAATGACGCCTTCGCCCCGAGCGGGATCGACAACCCGGGCGAGACCGCGAGTCCGGCGATCGAGCGGAGCGCCCGGTGAGCCTGGAGACGACGCCCGAGTCATTCCCCGTGGGGCTCGTGGAGCGGGG
>JBLMWY010000354.1:0-4025 GCA_050257475.1 Bdellovibrio bacteriovorus | reverse complement strand
AACGGCACCACCGGCATCGCGGTGGGCATGGCGACCGACATCCCCTCCCACAACCTCCGGGAGGTGGCCCGCGCCTGCGTGCATCTGTTGGACCACCCAGATGCCAGCGTGGCGGAGCTGCTGATGCACCTGCCGGCCCCGGACTTTCCCACCGAGGCCGAGATCATCACCCCGAGCTCAGAGCTCCGGCGGCTCTATGAAACCGGCAACGGCACCATCCGCTCGCGCGCCCGCTACGAGCTGGACCAGGGCGACATCGTCCTCACCGCCCTGCCCTACCAGGTCTCCGGCAACCGGGTGTTGGAGCAGATCGCCGCCCAGATGCAGCAGAAAAAGCTGCCCATGATCGAGGACCTGCGCGACGAGTCCGATCATGAAAATCCAACCCGTCTGGTGATCGTGCCCCGCTCCAACCGGGTGGACGTGGAGCGGCTCATGTCCCACCTCTTCGCCACCACGGATCTGGAACGGAGCTACCGGGTCAACCTGAATGTCATCGCCCTGAATGGCCGGCCCCGGGTGATGAGCTTGCGGGAGATCCTGGCGGAGTGGCTGGACTTTCGCACCGCCACGGTGCGGCGGCGGTTGGAGCACCGACTCGGCAAGGTCCTGGAGCGGCTGCACCTCCTGGAAGGTCTGCTGATCGCCTATCTCAACATCGACGAGGTGATCCGCATCGTCCGTACCGAGGACGAGCCCAAGCCAGTTCTCATGGCCCGTTTCGGGCTCACGGATGCCCAGGCCGAGTATGTGCTGAACACCCGCCTGCGCCAGCTCGCCCGCCTGGAGGAGATGCGGATCCGCGCCGAGCAGCAGGAGCTCGCGGAGGAGCGGGACCGCATCCAGGGGATCCTGGGCGACAGCCGGCGGCTGCGGCGTCTGATCCGGGATGAGATTGCCGCGGACGCGGAGAAGTACGGGGACGAGCGCCGCTCTCCCCTGGTGGAGCGGACGGCCGCCGCGGCCCTGGACGAGACCGAGGTGACCCCCAGCGAGCCAGTCACCGTGGTGCTCTCGGAGAAGGGTTGGGTGCGGGCCGCCAAGGGGCACGAGGTCGACGCGGCGACGCTGAGCTATCGGGCCGGGGATCGCTTCCTGGCCGCCGCCCGGCTGCGCAGCAACCAGATGGTGGTCTTCCTCGACAGCACCGGCCGTAGCTATTCACTGCCCGCCCATACCTTGCCATCCGCCCGCGGGCAGGGGGAGCCCCTGACGGGCCGTCTGGATCCGCCCAAGGGGGCGAGCTTCGTGGCGGTTCTGGGGGAGGGGGCGGATGCGCGGCTGGTGCTCTCGAGCGACGCGGGCTACGGGTTCATCACCCGGATGGAGGACCTCTATGCCAAGCCCAAGGCGGGGAAGGCGGTGCTCAGCCTCCCGGCGGGTTCCCGGGTGCTCACCCCCATCCCCTTGGTGGGCCCAGAAGGCGGACGTCTTGCCGCCGCCACCACCAGTGGTCATCTACTCATCTTTCCACTCTCCGATCTGCCCGAGATGCCCCGCGGTAAGGGCAACAAGATCATCGGCATCCCCAGCGCCCGGGTGGCGAGCCGAGAGGAGCTGCTGGCCGCCCTCGCCGTGGTCCCGGGGGGGGCTGGTCTCACCATCCTCTCGGGCAAGCGGAGCTTCACCCTCAAGCCGGCGGACCTGGATCTCTATGCCGGGGAGCGGGGGCGCCGCGGCCGGCTCTTGCCCCGGGGGTTCCAGCGGGTCGATGGGCTCCAGGCCGCGCTGGGCTAAGGGCTCGCGCCGGCGCTCGTGACTAGAAGAGGCCGCCCCAGGGCGGCCTCTTCGCGAGCCTGGGAGGCAAGGCCGCCTCAGCTCATGTAGCTCAGGGCCTCTTCGCCCGGGTTGGGCAGACCGGCGATACGCCAGGCCTCGCGGCAGGAGCCGAAGAGGTTGCGCACGGCGCCCCTGTCCATCCCGTGGGTACGGCAGATCTGGGACACCGGCGGTATCGCCCCATAGGTCATGCGGTGCTCCCGTAGGTAATAGATGATGGCCCAGTGGTCCTTGGTGAGTGGCCCCAGGTCGTCCATGCGGGCGATGGCGCGGGCCATGCCCGGGTTCCACAGCTCCGCGTCGACAATGAATCCGTCGGCATCCATGGGCAGGGGGCGCGGTGCCCCCGAGGCCAGCTCCTGCAGGGTTCTCTTGGTCATGGTCCCATCCGCTCCTTTGTGTATCGAGGTGGCTTTGATGATTAGTTTGGCTAATGTGCACATAGATTGAGCGCACAGGTTCGACTATAGCCTGTAACCTACCGTGGTCAAGTCCAAAGAACGGGGGGAGGCCGGGGGAAGGGGGTGGCGAGGTGGGAGGGCCGAGGGCCTGTTTTCCCCTACCAGGCGTTCGGCTCGCCGCGTTGGAGTCGGATTCGGTGATGCTCCAGGGGATAGCCACGCTCCCGGTAGAAGCGGAAGCGCTCGCGACCGGCGGCGGTGATGGCGGGGTCTTGGTCCACCGGCTCGCACACCCGCTCGAAGCGGCTGAAGAAGGGGGGCACCGCGGGGGCGAGGTTGATGAGCACCTGGTCCTCGACCTCCGGGGTCCCGTCCCGGCTGATGAGGACGGGGGTGCGCTCCAGATCGAGGGCCGGGTTGGTGGGATCCACCAGGCCGTGGGGCAGAAAGCTTTCTTGACGATAGGTCCAGAGCAGGCGATCGAGGTGGCGTGCGGCCTCGGCGTTCGGACAGTGGATCAGCACCCGCATCCCCTCCCCGAGGGCCCGTTCCGCCAGGCGGCAGGACAGTAGGAAGCGGTCTCCCGCACTGTCGGGCTCAAGGGTGTAGAAGTCGATACGGGTCATGGGGAAGGGAGGCTTGAGGACCAAGGGTCACTGCAGCGATAGGCTCGCCGGGGACTATAGCGATCTTCGGGGATTGCGTCGCCCGGGATGCACAGGGTTCGGGGCGAGTCGGAAGCCGAAGCCCTGAGAAGCCGGGGCAGGGGCATGTCTGTGCCCCTGACGCACCGTGTCGGTGCGAGTGCCCCGTTCGAGTGCGGTACGCCCTGCCTTTGGCGCCCCTTTTGGGGCTCGATTGTCGCGTCCCCAGGCTCCACGACCTCGCTGGTGATGATCTCGCCGTGATCCTGGTGCAGCCTCGGCGCATACCCGCAATCTTGGCGCGGTTACTGCACAAGACTGCACCGCATTCGTTCATGAGATCAAACGCGTGAGGACAGACGATGGAACAACTTAAGGCGGGCACAGACGTACTCTTCATCCTGATCGGTGCCGTGATGGTGCTGGCCATGCACGCGGGCTTCGCCTTCCTGGAGCTAGGGACGGTGCGGGCCAAGAATCAGGTCAACGCCCTGGCGAAGATCATGAGCGACTTCGCCGTCTCGACCATCGCCTACTTCTTCGTCGGCTACAGCATCGCCTACGGGGTGGCCTTCTTCTCCGGGGCCGAATCACTCCAGATCGATAATGGCTATGCCCTGGTCAAGTTCTTCTTCCTGCTGACCTTCGCCGCCGCCATCCCGGCCATCGTGTCCGGGGGGATCGCCGAGCGGGCCCGCTTCTACCCGCAGTTGCTGGCCTCCCTGCTGATCGTGGGCCTGCTGTATCCCTTCTTCGAGGGCATGGCCTGGAACGGCAACCTCGGCATGCAGGCATTGATCGAACGTATCTTCGGCTCACCCTTCCATGACTTCGCCGGCTCCGTGGTGGTGCACGCGGTCGGTGGCTGGATCGCCCTCGCCGCGGTGCTGCTGCTGGGGGCGCGGCAGGGGCGCTACCGCAGCGACGGGGGTATGACCGCCCACCCGCCGTCCTCTATCCCTTTCCTGTCCCTGGGGGCCTGGACCCTCACCGTGGGTTGGTTCGGGTTCAATGTCATGTCCGCCCAGACGGTACAGGCGGTGAGCGGCCTGGTGGCCGTGAATTCGCTAATGGCAATGGTGGGCGGCATCCTCGCGGCCCTGATCGCCGGCAAGAATGACCCGGGCTTCCTGCACAACGGTCCCCTGGCTGGCTTGGTGGCCGTGTGCGCCGGCTCCGACATCATGCATCCCTTGGGGGC
>JBLMWY010000353.1:0-3753 GCA_050257475.1 Bdellovibrio bacteriovorus | reverse complement strand
CGTTGACACCGCTTCCGATTTCCGTGTCGCCCACGTAGGTCAGGTGGTTCACCTTGCTGCCGGGACCGATGCGGGACTTCTTGATCTCGACGAAGTTGCCGATGTGGGTATCGATGTCGAGCTGGGCCTCGGGACGCAGGCGTGCGAAGGGACCGACGCGGGCGCCGGCCCCGATCTCCGCGCCTTCGATGACGCAGTTCGCCAGGATCTCCGCCCCCTCGCCGATGACGCTGTCCCGGATCAGGCAGTTGGGGCCGATGCGTGCAGCCTGGCCAAGGGTCACCCGGCCCTCCACCACCAGGTTCACGTCGATGGTCACGTCCTGTCCGGTCTCCAGGGTGCCGCGGATATCGATGCGGGCCGGGTCCGCCAGGGTGACCCCGCGGCGCATGAGGTCCTCCGCCTGACGGCGCTGGTAATGGCGCTCTAGGGCAGCGAGCTGAATCCGGTCGTTGACCCCTGAGACTTCCTCGATAGTGGGTGCTCGGACACTCGCCACCTCGTCGCCGTCGGCGACGGCGAAGGCGATGACATCGGTCAGGTAGTACTCACCCTGGGCGTTGTCGTTGGTCAACCGGCCTAGCCACCCCTGAAGCCGCGCGCGGTCCGCAACCAGAAACCCGGTGTTGCATTCCCGCACGCCAAGCTCCTCCGGGGTGGCATCTCGATGCTCCACGCTGCGCAGGATGCGGCCCGTCGCGGGATCCCGAATGATGCGTCCATAACCAGTAGGGTCCGGAAGCTCGGCGGTGAGGATGCCGAGTGGGCAGTCGCGGCTGGCCTCGATCAGGCGGCCAAGGGTCTCTGGGTCCAACAGGGGAACATCGCCGTAGAGGACCAGGATCCGTTCCATGGTCCCGACGAGCGGCATGGCCTGCTGGACCACGTGACCGGTCCCGAGACGCTCTGGCTGCTCGACCCAGGCGCAGTCCCGGTCGGCCAGGGCGGTCAAGACCTGCTCGCCGCCGTGGCCGTAGACCACGACGGTCTGCGCCGACCCGATGCGTGCCGCCGCGTCGAGCACGTGGACCAGCAAGGGCCGGCCCGCAAGGGGGTGGAGGACCTTGGGCAGGGCCGAGCGCATGCGCTTGCCCACGCCGGCGGCGAGGATCACGACGCCCAATCTCATCTGCGATGGCCCCGCGACTCGGTGGCTGTGGAATCAGTGGAGGGAGCGGCCCGGCAGGGCACAGCCCCCACCGTCCTGCGCGATCTCGTCCTGCGTGGGATCCCGCACCTCCTGGATGCGCACATGCACCTTGAGCGACTTGCCGGCCAAGGGGTGATTGCCGTCCACGGTCAGGGTTCCGTCACCAATACGGGTCACGATGAAGGTCTTGACCTCGCCGCTGTCGCTCTGCATCGGCACCTCGGCCCCCACGAAGCGGAACTCGGGGGGCACGTTCTCCAGGTCGTCGGTGAAGGTCAGGCTGGGATCGTGAGGCCCGAAGCCCTGGTCCGGGGGCAGGGTCAGGTCAACCCGGTCGCCGGCCCGTTTGCCGGTGACGGCCTCGTCCATGCCGCCGATGAGCTCGGTGTTGCCCCCGTGGATATAGCCCACGGGTAGGTCGGTCTGCTCCAGGATGTTGCCCGCGTCGTCGGCGATGCTGTACGTGAGGGAGACGTATTTGCCCGGGCGGATGATGTGTTCGCTCATGGTGTTGGGGCCTGCGTGGAATCCGGTCATAGGTTAACTCAAGTGATAGGCGGGAGGTTGGGCGGAGCGCCATAAACGCCAACGCCCCCACGGAGGGGGCGCCGGTGACTCCCGGGCTGACAGGCCTCAGCCGCGCTTGAGCTTGCGGAGCTTCTCGATGGCACGGAGCTGCGCGATGGCCTCCGCCAGCTCGGCCTGGGCCTTGGCATATTCGAACTCGGCGGTCTGACCGGCCAGGGCGTCCTCCGCCCGGCGCTTCGCATCCATGGCGGCGGCCTCGTCCAGGTCGCGGGCGCGGATGGCGGTATCCGCCAGCACCGTCACCACCATGGGCTGGACCTCGATCATGCCGCCGGAGACATAGAAGTGCTCCTGCTCACCCTGCTCGTTCTCCACCCGCACGTCGCCCGGCTTGAGTCGGCTGATGAAGGCGGTGTGGCGGGGGGCTATGCCCACCTCGCCGAGCTCCGCGGTGGCATAGACCATGGCCGCCGTGCCCGAGTGGATGGCCCCCTCGGCGCTCACGATGTCCACGTGGATGGTCATTGGCATGGGTGATCCCCCTAGGCGCTCATCTTCTCGGCCTTGGCCACCGCCTCGTCGATGCCACCCACCATGTAGAAGGCCTGCTCCGGCAGGTGGTCGTAGTCGCCGCTCACGATGGCCTTGAAGTCCTTGATGGTGTCGGCGACGGACACGAACTTGCCGGGGGCCCCGGTGAACACCTCCGCCACGGTGAAGGGTTGGGACAGGAAGCGCTGGATCTTGCGCGCCCGGGCCACGGTGAGCTTGTCCTCCTCGGAGAGCTCGTCCATGCCGAGGATGGCGATGATGTCCTTGAGCTCTTTGTAGCGCTGCAGGGTCCCCTGGACGGCCCGGGCGGTGTCGTAGTGCTCGGCCCCCACGACGTTAGGGTCCAGGATTCGACTTGTCGAGTCCAGAGGATCCACGGCCGGGTAGATGCCCAGCTCCGCGATCTGGCGCGACAGCACCAGGGTGGCGTCCAGGTGGGCGAAGGTGGTGGCAGGGGAGGGGTCCGTGAGGTCGTCCGCCGGCACATAGACCGCCTGGAAAGAGGTGATGGAGCCGGTGCGGGTGGAGGTGATGCGCTCCTGCAGGGCGCCCATCTCCGAGGCCAGGGTCGGCTGGTAGCCCACCGCCGAGGGCATGCGCCCGAGCAGCGCCGAGACCTCGGTGCCCGCGAGCGTATAGCGGTAGATGTTGTCGATGAAGAGGAGCACGTCGCGACCCTCCTCACGGAAGTACTCGGCCATGGTGAGGCCGGTGAGGGCCACGCGCAGGCGGTTGCCCGGGGGCTCGTTCATCTGGCCATAGACCAGGGCCACCTTGTCGAGCACGTTCGACTCCTTCATCTCGTGATAGAAGTCGTTGCCCTCGCGGGTGCGCTCACCCACGCCGGCGAACACCGAGAAGCCGCCGTGGGCCTTGGCGATGTTGTTGATGAGCTCCATCAGGGTCACGGTCTTGCCGACCCCGGCGCCGCCGAAGAGCCCCACCTTGCCGCCCTTGGAGATGGGCATGATGAGGTCGATAACCTTGATCCCGGTCTCCAGGATCTCGGTGGAGGCGGCCTGATCCTCCAGCTTGGGGGCCGGGCGGTGGATGGCCCAGCGCTCTTCGGCCCCGACCGGGCCCAGCTCATCCACCGGGTTGCCAAGGACGTCCATGATGCGACCCAGCGTCTTCTGGCCCACCGGAACGCTGATGGCCGCGCCCGTGGAGGTCACGGGAACGCCTCGCTGGAGCCCGTCGGTGGAGCCCATGGCGATGGTGCGCACCACCCCATCGCCGAGCTGCTGCTGGACCTCCAGGGTCAGGCCCGTGGAGTCGATGGTGAGTGCCTCGTAGACCTTGGGCATCTCGCCCCGGGCGAACTGCACGTCCACCACGGCGCCGATGATCTGTACGACGGTTCCGGAGCTCATAGTCTTTCCTCTTCTCGCCTTGGGGGCGTGGACGGGATGCTGTCTTGGGTTCGTGTCTGGATTGCGAGTCGCCGGCCGGCGCGAGACGGTCCTAGACCGCTGCGGCACCGCCCACGATCTCCGAGATCTCTTGGGTGATGGCCGCCTGGC
>JBLMWY010000352.1:0-5728 GCA_050257475.1 Bdellovibrio bacteriovorus | reverse complement strand
GAACACCTCGCCCGCACCAACGTCGCGATGGACGTGTTGCGCATCCGGGGGACCGCGTCGCTCGGGCCGGGGAGCTCATCGACCTCGATGAGCACGTGTTGATGCCCGGCGCTATGGCGACGCGGACCCTTTGGTCCCGACCGGCGCAATGCCGAACCCCTCGATCCCCATCCGAACCCGGACCGCGCTGGTGACCACCGCGCCGCCCAGCGGCTCGATGAACTAGACCCTGGCGCCGGGGGGCGGTGTGTGGACCCGGCCGAGGGCTCCGCCCCGCCGAGCGGAAGGGCCAGCGCCGCTGCCGACTGTTTCCCGCCCATTGCCCTTCCCTTCACTGGTGGTTTGCCGGGACCCGCCGGGCAACCACACCCCGGCCTAGTGTTCGGCGTAGACCTTGGTGCTCCCGTCCTTGCCGATGAGCAGCACCTGGTAGTGCTCCGGATTCGGCGCATCCATTCCGGGTGAGCCCAGGGGCATGCCCGGGACGGTCAGACCCCGCGCGTCCGGGTGCTCGGCGAGCAGACGGCGGATGTCCTCCGCCGGGACGTGACCCTCGATCACATAGCCGCCGATCTGGGCGGTGTGGCAAGAGGCCAAATCCGGGGTGATGCCGGACATCGACTTGATCGTCCGCAGATCGTTGATGTCGATGGGTTCCACCTCGAACCCGTTCTCCTCCAGGTGTGAGATCCATTGGGTACAACAGCCGCAGGTAGGGCTCTTGTAGACAGAGATCTTCGGCTCCCCCGCCAGGGCGGCCGTGCCCAGCAGCGCGGCGACCAGGAGCAGACCCAAAGCAAGGTTCTTCATAGCGTTCATGGGTCCCGTCCCTTCGGTATCGGTCCAGACGCGCGAAACTCGCATTAGAGCGTTGGAGCGATAAACAGGATTCCAGGCGGCCGACTGGCAAACATCCCGACCGGGGCAGCGGCCTGGTACGACCCCGGCGGTTGAGTCCCGAACAACGGGCTAGCGCTGGAGCAGGTGCTCCAGCAGGGTCTCGATCTTGGCCAGACGCGCATCCAGCAGGTCCAGGCGACCCATGAGCTCCCGGTAGTTCTTCTGCATGCCCGGCCCGCCGCCCATCATGCCCATTCCTCCCATTCCCTGCATTCCCTGCATTCCGCCCATCATCCCCTTGCCGCAGCGCGGCATGCCCATCATTCCGCCACTGCCCATCATTCCGCCGCTGCCCATCATTCCGCCGCTACCCATCATTCCGCCACTGCCCGTCATCCCCGGCCCGGCCATGGTCGCCGCCGGGGCCCCTTCGGTACCGCCCTGCATGTCATCCATGGCGTCCCGGCCACCCATGTCCATGCCGCCGGCATCATCGCCGCCCATGTGGGCGGTCATGTCCGAATCGGATTTCTGCATCCCGCCCATGGTCATGCCGCCTGATCCCGCGGGCATGGCGGTTTCGCCCGGTGCCGCCGTCCCGGGCGAGACCGGCCCCGCCGCGGGCGAGGTCCCCGCCTCCGCGGACGGACTCTCCTGCGCCAAGGCCAGTGGGCTCGCGATCAGCAGGCTCGACAGGGCAAAGGGTAAAAGTTGCTTCTTCAACATTTGCAGTCTCCTGAACCTTGGGTTTGGTCTTCACCGACCAGCTTTGCCGCCGGAAATCGCCGGCTCGATTCGGGGACGGGTGTCGGCCGAGGGGCCCTCGCGCACCCACATTTGTTAGCGTGCGCCCCCGCCCGGCGGTCTGTTGCAGCAGGCGGGTGCAGGGGCAGTCGCGTTGTCCCGGCCGGTCAGATCGAGGTTCTGGTACCAGCCGGACTTGAACCTGGCCCAGCGGCCCGTTGCCGGGGGATAGCCGGCTGCCCCAAGCGCGCGCTCGATTGCATGGTAGTCCGTCTTGGTCACCAGATAGTCCACGGTTATCAGGGGCTTTGCAGGATCGACCGACACCCGCCGCACCCCGTCGACGCCGGCCAAGGCCCTTTCGATGGGCGGGGTGTCAATTCCCTCCCTGAGGCTGGGGACGCGAATCTTGCGCCGTACCTCCCAGACATCCCTCGATCGCGTCTGGGTCGCCGCCTTGCCTGATCCAATCATCTCGTCACCTCCTCGCTCAGGCAGCGCTGCGGGTCTTTCCCAGTCCCCGCCGGTAGACCGGGCCCGTCTGCGCCCGGTTGTCACCCCAGCAGCCGGCGCTTCTCCTCGTACTCCTGTTGATCGATCTCCCCGCGGGCGAAGCGCTCGTCCAGCAGTTGCCTCGCGCTCTTGCCGCCCCTCGGGAGGCCGCCGGCGAAGACCCGCACCAACAAGACCACCGCGACGATGATCAACACCCAGACCAGGACCATTCCAAGGCCGGGGATGCCGAATCCGAATCCGAGCCCGTTACCCATCATGTGTGTGCCTCCGCGCGGGCGATCGCTCACCCGCCGCAACTGCACCCCGTGCCGGGGTCCTATCGGTACGTCCAGCCTCCGGGGTGGAACGGCAGTAGCGTATCGGCCTTGGCCTGCTGCTCCGGGGTCAGGACCTGGTAAAGCCCCCGAGTGGCCTGGGCCGTCTGTTGCATCATCTGCCAGCCCTGCTGGTGCATGCTCGCGCGCTGATCGATCGGTGGCGGCATGGGTCCACTCCACATGGTCTGCCGATGTGCATTCATCAGGGCCCATTGGTTGGTGACGGCCTGTTCATAGGTCTTCCAGGCGTCCTCCTGGGCCGGGGTGATCGCGAGCTCTCCCTTGATATCGGCCAATTGCTTGGTGGTATCGCGGACAGAGCCGATGGCTCCCGGGCCCATGCCCATCATGCCCGGACCACCCATCATCCCAGGGCCACCCATCATCCATGGATAACCCGGCACAGCCTGGCTCCCGGCAAAGACAGCGGTAGTGGCCCCCAGCGCCAGCACAGAGGCGGCAAGCAAACCTGGCAGCCGTTGTAGTGACCATTTCATAGAAACCTCCGATTCAACGGACCTTTGAAAGGTAGATGGCGTTCAGCCTTCTGGCCTTTTGATCAGTAAAGCCCCCCCATGTAAGGAAACGATGTCGGGAACCGCCCTCGTTGTAATCCCATGTAACAGCGCGCTCCCCGTTTACAGTGGCTTACGATTTCTGGACAGGAGGATGCGGGGATCGGCTAGAGTGCGGTGCATGAACAGCCCTGCGGACCACATTCTGGTCGTGGACGACGACCCGGAAATCCGGCATCTGCTCACCCAGTATCTGGAGCGGAACGGTTTCCAGGTGACCGCCGTCGCGGAGGGCGGGGGGATGCACATGGCCCTCGAGCGCACCCACATCGACCTGATCGTGCTCGATCTAATGCTCCCGGGCGTGGACGGTCTGGAGCTCTGCCGGGACCTACGCGCGCGCTCCAAGGTGCCAGTGATCATGCTCACCGCGCGCGGCGACGAGATGGACCGGGTGCTCGGCCTGGAGATGGGCGCCGACGACTATCTCGCCAAACCCTTCAGCGCCCGTGAGCTGCTCGCACGGATCAGGGTGGTGCTGCGGCGCGTGCGCGATCTGCCGCCGGATCCTCTCTCGGAGATCGCCGACCGCCTGGCCTTCAACGGCTGGATACTCGACACGCGTACCCAGCAGCTCACCTCACCCAGCGGCCTGGTGGTGCCCCTGAGCCAAGCCGAGTTTCGGCTTCTTCAGAGCCTGCTCGCGCACCCCAATCGGGCGTTGACGCGCGATCAGCTACTCGACCTGACCCAGGGTCGGGAGGCCCGCCCCTTCGATCGCAGCATCGACGTCCTGATCGGGCGCCTGCGCAAGCACCTGGGGGACGACGCCCGGGAGCCCGAGCTCATCAAGACGGTGCGTGGGCGGGGCTACCTGCTCGCGGCCCGCGTGACCACCGTCCGCTAACCGGGACGCCATGCACCTGGCGCCGCGGACGCTGTTCGGCCGGCTCACCCTCGTGCTGCTGACGGGACTCACCGTCACCGTGCTCCTGTCGGCCGGGGTCCAGCTCCGCGACCGTGGTCAGATCCTCTATGAGGCAATGCATAAAGACGTCATTGAGCGGACGGTGGGCATCGTCCGGCTTCTCGACGCCTTGCCGCCGACGGAGCGTCGGCGCCTGCTGCCACTGTTGAGCAGCCCGGAGACCCGTATCGGCCTCGCCGAGGGCCCCTTGGAAGAACCGCCGGAAGCGGCCCGCTCGGCCGGTGCCGAGCTCGTCTACCGCCAGTTACGCGAGCGTCTCGGTGAAGGCGCCGAGATCCGCGTGGCCCTCACCGGCTTCATCATGGCCGGTCCCATGGCCCACCGTTCCATGATGGGGCCGGGCGATCCCGCGTCGGCCAGGATGCATGGGGTGCATGCCATGGCCAGCAGGTTCCTGATCCAGGTGCGGCTGCGCGACGGTCCCTGGGTCTGGTTTGAGCGCGAGATTTCGGAGGAGTTGTTCGATTGGCCGGCGGAAATGTTGATCACCCTTGGGATCCTGCTCGTCGGCGTGACCTCCCTGTCCCTTATCGCCGTGCGGTGGATTGTCGAACCGCTGCGCGACCTTGGCCGCGCCGCCGACGCCTTGGGCAAGGACATCCACCGCCCCGCCCTCCCCGAGTCGGGGCCGCTCGAGGTCGCCGAGACGGCCCGTGCCTTCAATACCATGCAGCGGCGGATCGGGCGCTTCGTGGAGGACAGGGCGCGCATCCTGGCCGCCGTCTCCCACGACCTGAAGACCCCGCTCACCCGCCTGCGCCTGCGGGCCGATCTTCTGGACGACGAGGAGCTCGGCGAGAAGATCCGGCGCGACCTCGACGACATGCAGACCATGGTGGAGGCCACCCTGGACTTCATGCGCGGCACCGAGAGCCGGGAGGAGACCCGGCCCCTGGACCTGATGGCCCTGCTGGAGAGCCTGTGTGACGATGCCAACGAAGTGGGCGAGCGGGTCCGGCTGCGGGGCCGGCTGGAGCGGCCCTATCCGGGCAGGCCCCTGGCGCTCAAGCGCTGTATCGGCAACCTGCTCGACAATGCCTTGCGCTATGGGGGAAAGGCCGAGATCGAGGTGAGGGACCGGGAGAATGGGATCACCCTGACGATCTCCGACGGCGGCCCGGGGATCCCGGCGGACTCGCTGGACAGGGTCTTCGAGCCCTTTCTCCGCTTGGAAGGCTCGCGCGGACGCGACTCCGGCGGCACCGGGCTCGGCCTGGGCATCGCCCGCAACATTGCGCGGGCCCACGGGGGCAACCTGGTTTTACGCAACCGCCCGGAGGGCGGGCTGTCCGCGATACTCACCCTTCCGCGCTGATCCTGACCCTGAGGCCCTCGATTCGGTCGCTTGACACCGTGTGCCCTCCATCAGGGTTCGATGACTACGTCCGCGGTGCCGCCGTTCAGATCCGCCGCGATCAGCCGAAATTGCTCCAGGGCCGCCTCTAGGTCTTCCACGATCTCCTGGGCGATCACCTCGGGCGGCGGCAGATTGTCGGAATCGGCCAAGGAATCGTCCTTGAGCCAGAAGATATCCAGGCTGGCCTTGTCGCGCGCCACCAGCTCCTCGTAGGCGTAGGCGCGCCACCGCCCCTCGGGGGTGGCCTCGCTCCAGGTCGCTATCCGGGCGTGCCGCGATCGCACCCGTAGGTCGGGCTTCAGCCCGACACCCACGCCATCAGGACCTGGATCCACCTTAAACCCGACCCCCGACCCCTCCTGTGCGGCTGAAGCCGCACCCACGGGATTGGCGCCGAAGTAGCAAGCGACAAACTCATCCAGGTCCGCCCGCCGGAGCGGATTGGTCTTCA
>JBLMWY010000351.1:0-5240 GCA_050257475.1 Bdellovibrio bacteriovorus | reverse complement strand
CAGGAGGAGATGGAGACCCTGCGCGGGCGCTTCGACGAGGCCCTGGGGGTGCTCAAGGGCAGCGAGGGGCGCCGCCGGCTCGGCGGCCAGTGGGTCTACCAGCTCCCCTGGTACCTGATCATAGGCCCCCCCGGCTGCGGCAAGACCACCGCCCTGGTCAACTCCGGTCTGCGCTTCCCCTTGGCCGAGCGGCTCGGTCAGGACGCGATCCGCGGCATCGGTGGCACCCGCAACTGCGACTGGTGGTTCACCGACGAGGCGGTGATCCTGGACACCGCCGGGCGCTACACGACCCAGGACAGCTATGCCGAGGTGGACAGTGCCGCCTGGGGCGGTTTCTTGGGCCTGCTGAAGAAGCACCGCCCGCGCCGGCCCATCAACGGCGTGCTGGTCGCGATCAGCCTCTCAGACCTGCTGCAGCAGACCCAGGCCGAGCGGGACGCCCATGCCCGGGCCATCCGGGCCCGGGTCCAGGAGCTCTACACCGCCTTCCGGATCCGCTGCCCCATCTACGTGATCCTCATGAAGGCGGACCTGGTGGCAGGCTTCACCGAGTTCTTCGCGGACCTGGACCAGGAGGGACGGGGCCAGGTGTGGGGCATGACCTTCCCCTACGACGACGGCAAGGTGGCGGCGGCCTCCCTCTCCGCCTTCCCCGCCGAGCACCGGGCGCTGGTCGAGCGGTTGGATCAGCGCCAGCTCACGCGCCTGCAGCAGGAGCGGGATCCGGGCAAGCGCGCCCAGGTCTTCAGCTTCCCGCGCCAGTTCGGGGCCCTCGGCGAGACCCTGAGCCAGTTCCTGGAGGCGACCTTCGCCCCCACCCGCTATGAGGCCCGCCCCCTGGTGCGGGGCGTCTATTTCACCAGCGGCACCCAGACCGGGACCCCTATCGACCGGGTGCTCTCGGCCATCGCGGCCAATTTTGGTCTGGGGCGCCAGGGCAGCGCCCCCTTCTCCGGCACCGCGAAGAGCTACTTCGTCACCCGCCTCTTCAAGGACCTGATCTTTCCCGAGGCGGCCCTCGCCGGGCTCGACCCCCGCCTGGAGCGCCGCCGCGTCTGGCTGCGCCGGGGCGCCTATGCCGGCGCCGCCGGCATCGCCCTGCTGGCCGCCGCCGCCTGGACCACCAGCTATTCACGCAACCGCACCTATGTGGCCGAGGTGGCCGGGTCGGTGGCCGCCATCGAGGGCCAGATCGAGTCCCTGGCCCCCGAGGACCGGGACCCCCTGGGCGTGCTGCCCCTGCTCGATGCCGCCCGCGCCATCCCCGGGGGCTACGGGGATCGCGGCGCGGACACCCCCTGGTCCATGGGCCTCGGGCTCTATCAGGGCGACAAGCTGGGCACCCAGGCCGGCCGGGCCTATCGCCGCCTGCTCCACCGGACACTGCTGCCGCGGGTCATGCTGCGCCTGGAGGACCAGATCCGCCAGGGCGCCGCCGATCCGGATCGTCTCTACGAGACCCTGCGGATCTATCTGATGCTGGACGAACCGGATCGCTACGACCCCCAGGCGGTCCAGCTCTGGGTTACCGGCGACTGGGAGCGGAGCCTGCCCCGCGGGACTACCAAGGAGCAGCAAGAGGCCCTGCGCGGACACCTGGCGGCCCTGCTGGAGGAGTCCCCGGCCCCCCTGCCGCTCGCCCTGGACGGGCGCCTCATCGAGGGGGCCCGTGAGATCCTCAACGATCAGCCCCTGGCTACCCGGCTCTATGACCGGCTCCAACGGGAAGGTATCGGCGATGATGTCCCCGACTTCACCATCGCGGGGGCGGCCGGCGATCTCGCCCGGCTGGTCCTGACCCGGCCCAGCGGAAAGCCCCTCACCCAGGGGGTCCCCGCCCTGTACACCTACGCGGGCTACCACCGGGGCTTCGACACGGCGACGCAGCGGCTGATCGGCGCCGCCGCCGAGGAGGCCTGGGTGCTTGGACCCCAGGCCCAGGTGGCACCCGGCAGCCCGGAGGCGGAGCGCCTGATCGGCGAGGTCAGGGAGCGCTATCTCCGGGACTATGTGGACCAATGGGAGGCCCTGCTCAAGGATCTGGGGCTGGTGCCCGCGAGAGACATCCCCCATGCGGCCGAGATCGCCCGCATCCTGGCGGATCCCAAGGCATCGCCGCTGCGGCGGCTGCTCAGCGCCGCGGCGGACGAGACCGAGCTCGACCGACCCGTGACGCCCGAGACCACCGCGGGCGTCCAGGGTGCCCTGGCGGCGGGCGCCCTGCAGCGGGCCGACAAGGCGTTGGGCGGCTTTCGCCAGCGGGTGGAGCGCTATTTTGGCGACCAGCCGGGGGCCGCCGCCCCTGCGGGGGAGGCCCCTGAGTCCTCGGTGAGCCGGCGCTTCGCCTGGCTGCGGGACCTGGTGCGAGCCAGCGACGACAAGCCCGCCCCCATCGATGGGGTGCAGCAGCAGCTCGCCCAATTACAGCTCCACCTGAGCGCCATCGCCGCCGCCGAGGCCAGCGGGCGCAGCACCCTGGCGGCCGGAGAGGGCAAGGAGATCCAGGAGGCTAAGCAAGCCGCCGCCCGTCTGCCCGAGCCCCTGGGCGGCGTCATCGCCGCCCTGGCCCAGGACAGCGCCACCCTGATCGCCGGCGGCGCCCGGGCCAGGCTCAACAACCTCTGGACCTCCCAGGTCCTGCCCTTCTGCCGGGAGGCGATCGGCAACCGCTACCCCTTCGAGCGCGGGACCCGCCAGGAGATCACGCTGCACGACTTTGGGCGGCTGTTTGGGCCGGGCGGACTCTTGGACGCCTTCTTCTCCGAGCACCTGAGTCCCGTCGTGGACAGCTCACGCCGCGCCTGGCGCTGGGCCGGGGGCGGCATCGGCATCCCCGACTCGGTCCTCCTCCAGTTCCAGCGGGCCGCGACCATCCGGGAGGCCTTCTTTGGCAGTGGAGGCAAAGCCCCGACGGCGACCTTCGAGCTCACCCCCAGCCGCATGGACGCCGGGGTGAGTCAATTCATTCTGGATATCGGCGGCCAGATCCTCGACTACCGGCACGGGCCGCCCAAATCCCAGGCCCTTCAGTGGCCCTCCCCCGAGGGCATAGGGCGGGCGCGCCTGGTGTTTATCGGTGTGGACGGAAAGGAATCGGGCCTCACCGAGGAGGGGGCCTGGGCCTGGTTCCGGATCCTGGACCGCTCCAGCCTCCAGGCCACCAGCCAGGAGGAGCTGTTCCGGGTGCGCTTCTCCCTTGGAGGCCTGTCGGCGAGCTTTGACCTGCGCGCCGCGAGCATTCGCAATCCCTTCCAGCTTGAGGAGCTGCGGAGTTTCCGCTGCCCTGAACGCCTGTGAGCCCAGACCCATGAGCCAAACGGATGCCGGTGCGGTGGCCCCAACCCCAACGGGCTTCTACGGCAAGCTCCCGAGCCTGGGAGATTTCGTCACCCGGCGTCTACCCGCCCAGTTCGTGCAACCCTGGGACCTGTGGCTGCGCGAGGCCATGGCGGCCAGCCAGGCGGAGCTCACCCAGGACTGGCTGGACCATTACCTGACCAGTCCCATCTGGCGCTTCGTCCTAAGCCCGGGCCTCGCCGGCCAGGCCCGCTGGGCCGGGGTCCTGATGCCGAGCGTGGACCGCGTGGGCCGCTATTTCCCCCTGACCCTGGCCCGTCCCTTACCCCCGGGCACCAACCCCTATCGGGCGTTGTGCCAACCCGACTGGTTCGAGCGTGCCGAGTCTGTCGCGCTCTCCGGGCTGGACGATCACTTCGACCTGGATGCGTTCGAGGCCCGGGTCCTGGCTTTGGCGTCCGCGGAGCCGATCGATGGGGGCCTGCTGCAGACCACGGGATCGCCCCAAGAGCGGCGCGGGGAGGCGTGGCAGATGGCGGTGGCGTCCCCCGCCCAGCTCCAGGAGGCCTGCCCGGTGCTCCTGGAGCGAGCCCTGGGGGAGCTTTTCTTCGCCTATAGCCTTTGGTCCACCTCGGGGTCAGAGCGGGTCGCACCTTCACTCCTCGCCTGTCAGGGTCTACCCGATCCGGCCGGGTTCGCGGCCCTGCTGGACGGCGATTGGGGGAGCCGGGGCTGGGCACGACTGGGTCCCGCCTGATGCACACCCCAGCGGGACGCGGATCCGCACCCTTGCGCTGGACCTCCGGGTCCGCCACCGACCAGGGGCGGGTGCGGGCGCTCAACCAGGACGCCTATCTGGACCGACCGGACCTGGGCCTTTGGGCGGTGGCGGACGGGATGGGGGGCCACAGCGATGGGGCCCTGGCCAGCCGGTCCATCGTCGAGGCCCTGGGTCAGCTTCCTCGCCCCAGTCGGCTGGGCTCGGCAGCTCGGGCGGTCCGCGCCGCGCTCCAGCGGGTGAACCAGGCCCTCCTGGATCAGGCGGCGGCCCTTCAAGAGGGGGACCTGATCGGCAGCACTGCGGTGGTGCTGGTCGCGATGGGCGGCCATGGGGCCATCCTCTGGGTGGGCGACAGCCGCGCCTATCGCCTGCGGGGCGGGGTCCTGACCCGGCTCACCACGGATCATAGCCAGGTCCAGGCGCTGATCGACGAGGGCCTGCTCACCCCTGAGCAGGGTGAAGACCATCCCCTGTCCAATGTGTTGCTGCGCGCCGTCGGCAGTGAGCCCGTTCTGCAGGTCGACGGCCGGATCGAGCGCCTGACCGTGGGGGACCGCTACCTCCTGTGCAGCGACGGGCTGTTCCGCGAGCTCGCCCCCCAGGCGCTGGCCACCATCCTGGGCAAGGCCTCGCCCAACGAGGCCGCCGGGGCATTGGTCGAGCAGGCCTGTGAGCATGGCGGTCGGGACAATGTGACGGCAGTCGTCATCGACATCCTCCGTCCCGGAGAGCCCACTTAGCCCTGCCTTCCCAGGGGACCGCCGCAGCGTGCGGCCTCCATCGGCTTACCGAAAGAAGCCCAAGGCCTCCCAAGGGTGCCCACGCCAGCGCACGGGGCCCAATTCGGAATCGCCCCCAGGCCCCCCGGCGCATGAGCAGACACCGGCGACCGCGACCAAGCGGTCCTCAGCGAGGACCAGGGGCACCAAGGGGCGCAGCCACGGGGGGATGCCCGCCTCCTGGAAGAGTCTCTTGAGCGATCGGCGATGACACCCAGCCCTGGACCGGCAGGAGAGACCCGCCAACCCAAACCGGACCTGGAGCGACCCGAGGGCATCGGTCGCGCCCTCGCACCCCAGACGCTCGAGGGTCCCGAGCGGCGGGGGCAGGGAGAGCGCGGGGCCGTCCCATGTCAGGACCAGGTCGCCGGCCAGGCGCG
>JBLMWY010000350.1:0-3759 GCA_050257475.1 Bdellovibrio bacteriovorus | reverse complement strand
GGTCGTTGTCGGGGGTGCCCTCGGCTCTCAGCTCGTCGATGATGTGGCGAATGGCCTTCAGCTCCTTGGCGGCGTTGAGGAGCGCGTCCTGACTGCGCTGGCCGGTGAGGAAGCAGACGCGGTTCTTGAAGTCGATGTTGTCGTAGAGCTTCTGTAGGTCCGGGTTCAGGCCGCCCGAGTGGGGGTTGGCGATCACCAGGACAGTCTTGTCCTGGGGAACGTCGATCTCGTCCACGGCGGGAAGGGCCTGGACCCTTTGATAGCACCAGCCGGTGTCAGGCTTGAACAGCTCGCCCAGCCGGTCGCGCAGCTCCTTGAGGGATTGGTCGTGCAGGTAGCTCTCGGCGGTGGTGCGAAGCCGCGCCACCAGGTTCTGGACGTTCTTGATGAAGAGCCGGCCGTCGCGCCCGGTGTGCAGATACCAAGCGGTGGTGACCAGCCGGTTCAGCACCTCGTTCTTGAGCTTGGAGATGTCGCGGGCTGGTGCGCAGAGGTTGGCGATGATCTCCGGCAGCGTCAGACCCTTGGTCCCGCCCGCGACATTGGAGAGGGACGAGACCAGCAGCAGCTTCATCACGTCCTGAGCATCGCTGCCACCGAGGTTGGTATCGAGGATCTCTGCAACCGACTGACCCGCCGAGGCGATGTCGTGAGAGACGGCGTTCTCCAGGCTGTTGTTGATCTGGTTGATCTCGGTGAGGGTATCGCGGTCGTTGAGATCGATGTCGTGGGCACTGATGAGGTGGACGCGCCGAGCCTCACCACTCTCCCAGAGACGGGATGCGACGATGCGCATGAGCCGGATGAGGCCGCGGGTTTGCTGGAAGCCGGGGTTCTCCTTGAATCGGGCGTAGAGGTCGCGGATCGAAGGATGGAATGGGTACGCTTCTACCACCCGCGCGGCGAACTGCTCGGGAGAGGCGTTGGTCACGTCCATCTGGCGGGCGTCGCGGATGGACTTGGCGTAGCCCTGAGCAACCTCCGAGATGACATCCCTGTCCGGTAGCTCGGCGAAGAGGCGCTTGCGCAGGATCTGGTAGAACTCGTCCGTGTTCATGCGCACCGGCTCCAGGCTCATGGCCGAGCGTCCAGTCTCCTTGTCCAGCTCGTTGAGTGCCTGGACGATCTGTTGGCTGCCCCCGGCGTAGGAGGCCGTCAGGTCGGTGATGACGAGACAAACGTTGGACAGCTCGTCCTTGCCGATGGCAACCAGCAGGTTGGAGAGCGCCGTGCCGGTGACCACCGAGAGGTCCGAGTTGCCGATGGTCTTGGACTTGGCGTAGTCGAAATAGGGCGGCAGCTCGTCCAACATGATGACCAGCGGGTCGCCCTTGAGCAGGTTGACCCAGGCCGTCTGACCCGGGGCGGAGAGCGGCGAGTAGTAGTCTGCGAACTGCTCCTTCTTACCTAGCTGTGTGGCGATGGAGCCCCAGATGCCCAGCGGGGCGTCGCTCTCGCGCCCGGAGATGGCGACAACCCGGACTGGGCCGGTCTCTCCCGGGGTGTAGAAGGACTCCATCACCGGGCGGCGATATTCGGGATGCTTGGCGAGCAGGCCAAGGGCGAGCAGGTTGTGGGTCTTGCCGCCGCCCATGGCCTGTGTGAGCTTGAAGACGCCCTGTGTGGTCTTGCCCTCCAGCCGCCGGAAGCCCTCCGTAAGGAGGATGCGCATGCCCTCGGTGACGTGGTTCTCGCGGAAGAAGTTGGCGGGGTCGATGCGGTCCGACACCAGGTCCGTCAGGTCGAGGACGGTGTCCCGCCGCGAGGGGTCGAAGATGCTGTCGCGGGGTTTGCAGGCCTGGTAGAGAGTCTGCACGGCGTCTCCTCCTCTCCCTTGGTTTCGTCAGGGACCAGCGCGAACGATACCGAGATCGGATAATCGGTGCATCTTGCGGGGGGTTGCCACTTGGCTCTGGTGGCCAGATCACGATTCGGCGCCAGGCCGGTCGCCATTCGGTGTCGTTCACGACCCCGTGCTGCGTGTCCGAGGCGTCAGTACTCGATCTCAAAGGCGGCCCCGGCGCGGGTGCCGCCGATGGGCCCCACGTCGGCCTCCAGGCGCAGCCTGGGGCTGACCTCCATGCGCAGCACCCCCTGGGGCTCGCCGGCCCGGGTGCCCTGGCGGGCCCCGAGGTAGACCCGCTCGGAGAGCTGGCGGCCGCCCTCGAGGCTGGTACCGCCCTCCGCGTCGCTGCCCAGGCGCAGGTCCCCCAGGCCCAGCCCCTGGCGCACCCGGTCCAGGAGGCCGGGACCCTCCACCTGGATCCCCGCCAGGGAGGCGGCGGCGAGGCCCAGGCGCGCGGCCTGCCAGGGGCTGAGCCGGCCCCCGGCGACGCCAAAGAGGAGCCGGGAGAGGACCTCGTCCTGGGGCATCTCCGGCTCGCCTCGCAGCGCGATGCGGGGTGCCTGGGCGGTCCCCTCCACGGCCAGGATGGCGGTGCTGCCGGCCGCCGTCACCCGTGCCTCCAGGTCCAGGCTGGGGTTGAGCCCCCTGGCCCCGTCGAAGCCCAGGCGGCCGCGGGAAAAGCGCAGGGTCTGGCCCACCAGATCGTACTCGCCCCGGCGCAGGTCGAAGCCGCCGCTCAGGATCGGCTCCGACAGGGTCCCCTGGAGCCGGACCTCACCCCCCAGCTCCGCATCGACCCCCCGGCCCCGAACCTCTACCGATCGGGGCGCGGAGACGAGCAGGTCGAGCCCCAAGTCCGGCCGCCACCCTGGCCCCGTGGGTGCCGGGCGCGCGCCGGCGCGGCGCTGCCCCACCTCGCGCACCTCGAGCGTTACCACCGCCGCCGGGAGCCGTTCCGGCAGGCGGATCTCCACCTGCTTGAACCGCAGGGTGCCAGCGGCCTCCAGACGCCCCAGGGCCGGTCCGGTGAGACGCACCTCCCCGCTGCCCCGGACCTTGAGCCGGTCGAGCTGGAGTGGGCTCGCGTCCTCGGCCGTGAACCGCAGGTCCACCGGGATGCCCGGGGCCAGGGCCCCGACAGTGCCCGCCAGGGCCAGGCGGCCCGTCCCCGCCTGGGCGGTGAGTCCCTCGACCCGCAGGGTGTCCCCGGCGAGGGTAACGCGCCCCTGGGCCTGCGTCAGGACCAGCCCCAGGGTCCGGTCCCAGAAGGCCCCATTGGTCAGCCGCGCGTCGCCGGCGAGGCGGGGCGCCGTCAGGCTTCCGGTGACGCGGGCATCAAGCAGGGCCTGACCCGCCGCCTGGCGCCCGGCACCGGTCAGCAGGGGGTCCAACAGGGCCAGGTCCAGGCGTCCGTCGACCTGCAGGTCCAGATCCCCGGGGGTGAACGGCAGCCGGCCGCCGATTCCTCCCCTGAGCGCGAGCCGAGTCCCATCCCCGGCCTGGGCGCTCGCGTCGATCCGGGTGCCGGCCGTCCCCAGGTCGGCCGCGAGCCGGACCTCGGCCGGTGGAAGTCCGCGAACGTTCCCCTGGGTGAGGCGCAGCCCCTCGGCCTGGATCCGCACCGAGCCGGCCATGGCCTCGATGGGGCCGGTCAGCCTGATCTCGCCGCCCAGGGTGCCGGCCAGGGGCAGGTCCGGCGCAACGCGTGCCGCCAGCTCCAGGGGCAGCCCCACCAGCCGGGCCTCGGTCGCCAGGGGCGGGAGTAGGCGACCGCTCAGCTCCAAGGTGCCTTCGGATAGACCGAGCCGCAGCCGATCCACGGCCAGGCCCTCGGCGAGGTCCACCCGGGCGGGCTCCAGGAGGCGCAGCCGCTGGTCCCACCCTTGGGCCTCGAGACGCTCCAGGGTCAGGCG
>JBLMWY010000349.1:0-3175 GCA_050257475.1 Bdellovibrio bacteriovorus | reverse complement strand
CTGCGGGATCTCATCGGGTTCGGATACGCCGAGTTCATCGAGTCCTTCTATCTCGCCCAGCGGGAGATCTCGACCCCCAAACCCCACAGCGACGCCGTCAGGACCATGGCTGGCATCGATGTTCTGGAACGGGTCGCCGTGTAATGCCGCCGTGAGCGCGACCACGCAAGGGCGGCGCGCCAGTAGACGGCCCAGGCACTGGCGGACTTGGACGCCCAGCTCAGGGCCCTGCAGCTCGACCCCGAGCGGCTGTCGGCCCTCGAGCAGAGGGTCACCGCGGCGCAGTCCGCGCTGGGGTCGGATCGGGAACGCATCCGCGCGCTCAAGTCCCGGGCGGAGTGGGCAGACGAGGCCGTGGACCGGCTCAAGGACGACACCGCGGCTTGGCTCGCCCTCGGCCTGCTGGTGCGCGGCTCAGTGCTCGGCGAGCGCCTGGGCCGTCTCCGTCAGGTACACTGGGGTCTGGAGCGGGAGGCTGAGGCGGCGGCCCAGGAATACGACCAGCTCGAACGGGTCGCGGCGCTTCCCCTGGCGCAGGCGCTTGCGCTGCTCGGTAACCTTCGAGACCCGGCGATCGCCGCGGGCGCCCAGACCCTGGTCACGGGTCCCTTGGGCGATCTGCTCGGTGCCGATCGCCATGAGGGGCTGCAGCACGACCTCGGGGCCATCCTGGAGGATCTGGTCGTCGGCCTGACCCGCCAGAAGACCGAGGCCGGCCGAGGGGTCGATGAGCTGCACGAAGCGGTGGCCGGACACGCCGCCGAGATCGCGGCCCTGGAGGCGCGCATCGCAGAGGAGCAGCGGCGGGTGCGCCGTCATCAGGAGCTGCTGACCCTGCGCGCGGGGCTCCAGGCCAAGCAGGAGACGCTCGAGGACCGCATCGGGGTCCGCCAGCTCGCGGGCGAGCTGCTCGCCGGGGCGGTCCATTACATCTCCCAGCGCTTCAACACCGAGGTCCGCAACCTCTCGGCGGACTCGCTCCCCCGCTTCACCAACGGGCGCTAACAGCACCTGCAGTTCGACCAGGATCTCAAGGTCCGCGCCTTCTCCAACGAGAAGCGGGACTTCATGGACCTCGATGAGATCTCCAGCGGTACCCAGCGCCAGATCATGCTGGCGGTGCGCATGGCACTCTCCCAGAAGCTGCTGAACTCGGTCATCCAGGGACCCCAGATGCTGTTCCTCGACGAGCCCTTCGCCTTCTTCGATGAGACCCGCACCGCCTCCGCCCTGGCGATCCTGCCCCAGGTAAGCCGCGACTTCACGCAGATCTGGGTCACCTCCCAGACCTTCCCGCCGGACTCCCGATTCGACCTCGTCATCGCTTGCAACGCGCGGGAGTCCCATTCGCCGTGCATCTCCCGCCCCGCCCCTTGAGCCCCAAGGCCTAGCGCGCTGGCTCAGGCGGCATTGATCCTGGGGGCCTGGCCATGGGTGTCAATGAGCTGGTGGTAGGCGTAGTGGTCGGCCCGGCCAGCCTGGCGCCAGACGGCGATCTGGACCCCGACGCCCTCCCCCGGGATCGCATGGACGGCGGTACCACGCAGACAGCGTTGGACGCCGTCGGCGCAGAAGCGCAGGCTGAGGATGGTGCGCCTTAGGGATTCGGGGGCCTCGGTGTGGAGAAACAGGCCCTCGGGGCTCACGTCGCGGGTCCAGAAGCGCCCCAGGTACCGGCCCCGATCATAGACGTCGAAGGCCAATCGAACGGGGATGCGCTCCGTGCGCCGCCGCTCGCTGAACAGTGTTGGGCGCCGCCCCAGGGTGTCCCACCGTCCGACGCCCTGCCGCTCGAGTCCCAGGTCTCCATGCATCTGCGCCGCTCCGCTTGAGCTGGGGTAGCCCCCCTTCCGTGGCATTAAGACTAGCTGGGGACAATCGCGACGACTGTCAGTAGTTTCCACAGGGCCTGTAGGAGAATGCACACCCAAGGGCCACACCAGGGTCAGCTTGGCATGCGCCGCGTTGGCCCTGGCCACGTCGACCGCCCCGGCCCTCGCCTCCTAGCCCGTCTGGCCGGTCCTGATGGTCCACCTCCAGGGCTCCGGACATGCCTATCCGGTGGACCCGGCCAACGACACCCTGGTCGCTGATCTGGAGACCTGCAACGGGGGTGCCCTTGGGGCCACCACCCTGAACGGCAAGAGGGTCTATGTGAGATGCGCCGCCGAGGGCCAGACCGAGGTCATGGTCCTGGACCTGGGCAACCAGGCGGTAGCCAAGCGCATCGCCACCGGCAACAGGCCCAAGCACGGGGTGGTGAGCCCGGACGGAAGGTAGGTTGGGATCAACCACTGGGGGCTGGGTGACGGCAAGCGGCGGGTGACCTTCCGCGACGCGGCCACGGATGAGATCGTCAAGGTCATCGATCTTCCGGTGGGGGCGAGGGCCTGGGCGTCACCTCCATGCACGATAGCTGGAGCAATGACTCCCGCTATTTCTTCTCCCTCGTCCGGGTGGACAGGAGTTCGCGGTCGTCGACGCCACGGATTGGAGCCTGCGCGAGATCAAGGTCTCCTCCCAGCCCCACGATCCGGTGCCGAGCCCGGACGGTAAGGAGCTCTGGCTGGTGCCGGAAGGGACCGGCACGGACAACGCGCCCCAGGTGGTGGTCTATGACCTCAAGGCCGACATGGCGGTGAAGACCACCCTCAAGATGCCGTTGGAGGGGAGAGCGCCACTGACGGGCATCACGGCAACTTCACCCAGGACGGCAAGTGTTTCCTGCTCTTGTGCCGCAGCCCGGGAAGGCCCTCGAAGGCCGGGAGGTCGCCGTATTTGATGCGGCCACCGAGGCCCTGGTGACCCAGCTCACCGCGGCGAGCACGGGCATGGCCCATGCCTACAACGCCCCGGACGGCCGCCACACCATGATGACCAACTGCGGCAAAAACCTGGTGACCATCGTCGACCTGGAGGGCCTGAAGCCGGTCAAGGACCTGAGGATGGGCAGGGGAGGCATGGGCCAGCGGCCCTCACGCCGGACGGGCGCTTCGCCTATGTCTCCAACGATGGGGGTGGCAACCTCTTGAAGGTGGACCTGCAGACCCTGGAGCCGGTGGCGGAGATCAAGCCCGGCGGCGCCAAGGGTGCTGGCCCGGTGCTGAACGTCTGGACCAACGTCTTCGAGGAGCTGCCCCGCTGAGGCTGAGCCTGGCTGGGGTCCCTGGCATCG
>JBLMWY010000348.1:0-6098 GCA_050257475.1 Bdellovibrio bacteriovorus | reverse complement strand
TTGAGCGCTTCCGCGACGAGCTGGGGGACTGGCGCCTGTGCATCCTCACCCCCTTCGGCGCCCGCATCCACGCCCCCTGGGCCATGGCCCTGCAACACCACCTGGGGCGGCGGGAGGGCTTCGAGATCCAGGTGATGTACACCGACGACGGCCTGGTGCTGCGGCTGGCGGACGGGGACGAGCTGCCGAGCCTGGAGGATCTGCTGCCGGATCCCGAGACCGTCGAGGAGCAGGTGACGGAGCAGCTCGCCGACACGGCACTGTTCGCCGGCCTCTTCCGGGAGAACGCCGCCCGGGCCCTGCTTACCCCGCGCAGGAGCGCCAAGGGTCGCCAGCCCCTGTGGGCCCAGCGCATCCGGGCCCAGAACCTGCTCGCCGTGGTGCGCCGCTACCCGGCCTTCCCGGTGGTGATGGAGAGCTACCGCCAGGCCCTGGCGGATGTCTTCGACCTGCCGGGTTTGCGGGCCCTCCTCGCCCAGGTCCGCTCCCGCGCCATCCGGGTCCATGAGGTGGAGACCCGCGGCCCCTCGCCCTTCGCCCGCTCCCTGGTCTTCGCCTACGTGGCCGCCTTCCTCTACGAGCAGGACGCGCCGCTCGCGGAGCGCCGGGCCCAGGCCCTGACCTTAGACCGGGGGCTGCTGGCGGAGCTCCTCGGCCAGGCGGAGCTGCGGGAGCTGATCGACCCGCAGGCCCTGGCCGAGCTGGAGCAAGGGCTCCAGCACCTGGCCGAGGACCGCCGCGCCCGGGATCCGGACGAGCTCCATGACCTGCTGCGTCGGCTCGGGGACCTGACCGAGGCCGAGGTCCTGGCGCGTTGCGCGGATCGCGATGAGGGGGCCGGGGACGCCGCCGCTGAGGCCCGCGACTGGCTCGCCCAATTGCGAGACCAGCGCCGGGCGGTGGAGCTGCGCTTCGCGGACGGTCTCCGCTGGATCGCCGCCGAGGACGCGGGCCTCTACCGGGATGCGCTGGGCCTGGTCCCGCCCCCTGGCCTCCCGGATGCCTTCATCGCGCCAACGGCGAATGCCCTGGAGCTGATCCTACGCCGCTACGCCCGCACCCACGGGCCCTTCACCACCCGGGAGCCGGCCGAGCGTCTGGGCCTGCGATCGGCCCAGGTGGAGCCCGTGCTGCGGCTGCTGCTCTCCCAGGGGGGCCTGATCCAGGGGGAGATCCGTCCCGCCGGGAGCGGGCCCGAGTGGTGCGACCCGGAGGTGCTGCAGCGCCTGCGCCGGCTGACCCTGGCGCGAGCCCGGGACGCGGTGGCCCCGCTGGACGGTGCGGCCCTGGGCCGCTTCCTCCCCGATTGGCATGGCATCGGCGCGGAGCCGCGGGGTCCGGAGCGGCTCCTGGAGGCGGTGGAGCAGCTCGCGGGCCTGACCCTGCCCTGGTCGGAGCTGGAGCGGGTCCTCCTGCCCGCCCGGGTGCCGGGCTATCGGTCCCAAGACCTGGACCTCCTGGCCGCCACCGGGCAGGTGGTCTGGGTCGGGCGGGGGGCTTTAGGGCCCAAGGATGGGCGGGTGGTCCTGTATCCGCGCAATCGACTGGATGGGATCGAGCGTGTTAGCGCCGAGGGCCAAGGGCCGAGGACCGAGGGCGACCGGGCTTCATCCCTTCATGACGTGCTTCTGGAGCGGCTAGGGCGGGGGGCCTGCTTCCTGATGGATCTGATGCAGGTGGCGGAGCGGTCCGGTATCCAGCCGACGCGCGATGCCTTCGAGTCTGCCCTCTGGGACCTGGTGTGGGCCGGGCGCGTCACCAACGACACCTTCGGCCCCCTGCGGGCCCTGGCCAGCGGTGCCCGGGGTCAGCGGCGGGGACGGGAGCCGGCCCTGGCCGGGGGGCGCTGGTCCCTGGTCTCGGACCTCACCGCCGGGGCGGACCCGGGTCGAGGCGACACGGAGCGACTGTTGGCCCGGGCCTGGATGCTGCTCCATCGCTACGGGGTGGTGAGCCGGGAGCTGGTCCAGGTGGAGGGTCTACCCGGCGGCTTCGGGCCCCTCTATCGGGTCCTAAAGCAGATGGAGGAGGGGGGGCGGGTGCGCCGGGGCTACTTCGTGGAGGGGCTCTCCGGGGCCCAGTTCGCCCTCCCCGGGGCCCTGGACCGGCTGCGCGCCGCCCGGCTGGACGAGACCCCCATGGATGGCTTCGGCCCCGAGGCGGTGCGGGTTCTCGCGGCCCTGGATCCGGCCAACCCCTACGGCGCCCTGCTGCCCTGGCCGGAGCCCGGGGGTGGAGCGGCGCCCCGGCGGGCGAGCGGGGCCTGGGTGATCCTGGTAGCGGGCAAGGCGGTGCTCTACCTGGGCCCCGGGGGACGCTCGCTGACCAGCTTCCCCGGCTCCCAGACCCCGGAGGGCCGGGAGCTGGAGCCCGCCCTGAGGGCCCTGCACGGGCTATCCGGCAAGGGCCGTAAACGCCTCCTGATCCGGCAGATCGATGGTCTTCCCGCAGTCGAGTCGCCCCTGCGGCCCGCCCTGCTCGCGGCGGGCTTCGAGCCGGACTACGACGCCCTGGCCCCCGCCTGGGGTGGGGCATCCAGGCCTGGCATTGGCCGCGATCCCAATGCCGTCCCCTGCGCGAGACCGACAGGATCAAGGGGCCTGAGATAACGGCATTTTTGGCTCAGCGCATGGCGCCTTACCCCGCCTCGGCCAGCCGGGTCTCCGCCTCGTCCTCGGGGAGCGATCCGCCGGCGCGGGTGTCCTCGTGGCCCATGAGGAGCTCCTGCTCGAAGGCCTGCTCGTCGATCCGTGCCCCCAGGTGGCGGGCGATGGCCCGCATATCCGCCTCGCCGCTGCCGAGACAGCTCGTCCCGCCGGGCGAGGGGGTCATGTTGAAGATGATGCCGTCCCCGTTGGTGATCTTGGCCTCGCCCAGGCGGAGCTTGCCCGCCACCTTGTCGATGAGCTGGGGTCTGACCCCCCCGAAACCCTGCGCGTAGCTGATGTCGCCCGGGTTGAGCGAGGGGACTATCTTGCGGATTTCCCGGATGAAGAGCCGGCGATTGAGGCCCGGTACCTCGTAGAGGAAGTTGCGCAGGATGTAGTTGCGCACATCCGCCACCCGCAGCAGGTCCCACAGGGTGGCGGCCACCCGATGATCGAACCGCAGGACCTGGAAGAACTCCCTTACCGTCGAGCGGTTATAGCGCTCCAGCATGGGCAGCATCAGGGCCGTGGGGCCGAATCGGGTCTTGCCCCGCTCCTTGATGTCGTGGTCCCCGTGGACGGCGGCAAAGGGCAGGTGTGGATTCTGCACCGTGTAGACCTTGCCGTTCAGGGCCTCCGGGGCGAAATAGAAGGAGCCCGCCATGGGCAGGCAGGAGTACTCGAGCCCGAGACCCATGGCCTGGGCCATGAGCAGCGAGTGCCCGCCCGCGCACACCACCACCGAGCGCGCCTGGAGCAGGCCCCGGCTGGTCTCCAGCACATAGTCGGCCCCATCCCGGCGGATGCGTTGGACGCGGGTGGAATAGAGCTGGGTGATCTGTTTGTCGGTGGTGCGGTCGAGGCGCACGCAGGCGTGGGCGAAGGACTCGGAGAGTGCCGCGAAGTCCACGGCGCAATAGTCGTCCGGGGTGCCGGTGGCGACGATCTCCTCCGGCCGCCAGGCGCCGTCCACCAAGGCCACGTTGGGCTCCAGGTCGGCGATCGCATGCCGCTCCAGGAGCTCCATGCGCGGATAGAGTCCCTTGAAGGCCTGATAGCGGCGGCGGATATAGGCCGCCTCCGTGGCGCCGACGCCGAGCACCATCTTGGGCATCCGGAAGAGGATGCGGTCCCGTTCCCGCGGCGGGAGCTTGGTGGCGTAGTTCACCACCATGTAGGCGGTGCGGCGCACCGCTGCGGCCTTTTCCAGGCTGTAGTTGGTCTCGATGTCGCCGCAGTGGATGGTCTGGCTGTTGTTGTGGGCGTGGGAGTTAACACGCGCCACGCTGTCGTACTTTTCGATCAGGCACAGCCGTTTGAGATCCGTGAAGCGGGCCAGCTCATAGAGCAGTGCGGTGCCGGTAACGCCGGCGCCAACGATGAGGCAGTCATAGCGGGTGGAGGGGGTCATGAGCTGGGGCTCCGGGCGCGCCTGGGGCGACATCAAGGGCGCGGCCATGTTGCGCCGCAGCATTGCGGACACAGTAGCCGATTCGGAGATCCCGGAAAATGCGATAGCCTGGATCTATTGTATTGATCCGGACAATTCAGGGTCCCTCGGCGGGGATCGGCGTGGGCAGATCCTCGCCGACCACCCGGTCGCGACCCGCGGCCTTGGCGGCGTAAAGCCGCCGGTCCGCGTGCTCCAGCAGGGTGTCGATGTCGCCGCCGGCGTACTCGCAGACCCCACCGCTCAACGACATGTGCAGGTCCAGCTCGGGCCAGATCAGGGCCTTGATGGCCGAGCGGATCCTCTCGGCCATGACAAGCGCCTCTGCCGCCCGGGTATCGGGCAGGATCACCAGAAACTCCTCCCCGCCGTAGCGCCCCGCGAGGTCCGAGCCTCGGATGGCCCCGCGTAGGGCACTCGCGGCCTGGATCAGCACCTCGTCGCCGACACCGTGTCCGAAGGTGTCGTTCACGCGCTTGAAGTGATCCAGGTCGAACAGGACGATGGAGAAGGGAGACGCGCCGCGCTTGGCCCGATCGACCTCCTCGGAGAGCTTAAGGAACAGATAGCGGCGGTTGTAGAGCCCGGTGAGTCCATCGGTGATGGAGGCCAGGTGGAGCTCCTTCTGATAGGCCTTGAGCTGGGATACGTCCACCAGGGAGACCAGGTGGCTGGGTCCCCCGGAGAGTTTTAGGGGGATGGCCGAGACCAGGGCCCAGCGCTCTCGGCCGTCCCGGGCGTTGATGAGCCGTTCCCGGTGGTTTTGTGAGACCGTCGGCAGCCCGGCCTCCAGCAAGGCCCGCCAGTCGGGGCTGGTGAGGTACCCCCAGGGCTCCTCGCGGAGATCCAGATAATCCATGGCCGCCTGGTTGGCCCGGCTGAGGCCAGGGGCGCCATCCTCCCGGAGGACCATGGGGAAGGGGGCCACCTCGAAGAGGCCGCGCAGGTTGGCCTCGCTCTGGGTGAGCCGTTTGAGCAGGCGCCCGGTCCCTAGCCAGGCGGCGCCGATCAGGCACAGCAGGAATCCGCCGCCCAGGAGCAGCTTGAGCCGGGAGGTCGCGATTAGGTTCTGGAGGGCCTTGGGGCTGGTGTAGAAGGTGGCGATCCCGATGAGCTGGCGATCGGCGGGTCGGTACAGCGGGACCGGCGAGACCAGGCAGTCCGGACATTCGGCGGCCCCCAGGCTCAGGTCTAGGCTGCCGCCCGGCGCGTCGACCAGCTCATAGTCCAGCTCCAGAGTGATGCGCCGGATGAAGGGGCGATCTTGGGGCTGCGCCTTGACCAGCAGGAGCCCACCAAGGGCGGCCTCGAGCTCGTCCCTTAGCCGCCCGGGTTGGCCGATGGCCAGACGCTGCTCGATGCCCTGGGCCTGAGCCTGGGCCAGCAGCCGGGAGTGGCTCTGGGCATCGGCCTTCAGGGTCGGCTCCAGGACCAGGAGCCAGTGCAGCGTGAGCAGGGCGGTCGCGAGGGTGCCCAGGAGGGCGAAGATGACCGCCAGGGAGCGCTCCAGCCTGAGGGGCCGATGGACTCGACTGACGCGGCGCCGATCACTCATGGTGACGTGCCACGCGAAAAAGAAAGGGCCTGAAGCGCACCCCGGCGCGAGCGGCCTGGGGCAGATTCAGGAAGGGCAGGACCTGGTCGGACACATGGACCCCGGCCACTGCCCCAGCCTCCACATCCCCGGGGAAGGGGGAGAAGACCAGGGTCCGCAGGCGCTCCGACCAGGAGCGCAGCCGCGCGCCCTCGATCCCTGCGTTGGCCACGAAGATGCCCGCCAGCGGTGGTCCCGCATAGGTGTCCAGGTCCGCCGCCTCCAGGATGATCACCTTCAGGGGATGGCCGCGGATCGACTCCACCGCTTGCAGGGTGGAGGCCGCATGCCGGCCGGCGTCCGGTGACTGGGCGTGAACCACGGCGATCGGCAGGTCGCCTGCGGTCGAGACCTTGTCATCCCGGGCCTCCACTGCCCCCATGACGGCGGGAAAGATCTCGAGCCC
>JBLMWY010000347.1:0-7931 GCA_050257475.1 Bdellovibrio bacteriovorus | reverse complement strand
TTCAGCTTAGCGCCTGGCCAGACCCCGGCAAAGCAGTGGCTGCCCTGCCCCTGCGTGACGGTTCATTCACACCAGGTCACGACAAACGGGGCGGCGCAGCACCTTGGCCCGCCAGCGGGCGGTACGGCCGCGGTCCCAGTGGATCGCTCTGGGGGGCCGATCAGGCGGTCACGTTGACCATCCAGGAGACCCCAAAGCGGTCCACCACCATGCCGAAGGCCGGGGACCAGAAGGTGGCGCCGAGCGGCATCTGCACCTCGCCCCCGTTGGCCAGGGCCATGAAGCGCCGCTCGGCCTCCGCGGCATCCGCGAGATTGAGGGAGAGCGTGATCCCCTGGAAGCCGGAGCGCCCCGAGCAGCCCCCATCGGAGGCCATCAGGGTGCTGTCGCCGACGCGGAAGCTCGCGTGCATCACCTTGTCCTCGGAGCCCGGCGCGACCGCCCCAGGAGGCGGCGCCTCTGGGCTCTCCTTGTAACGCATGAGCATGTCCACCTGGGCATCCAGCGCCTGGTGGTAGAACTCCAGGGCCTCCTCGCAGCGGCCCTCGAAGAACAGGTAAGGCTGTACATGCATGGCTTGACTCCTGGTTGGTCATGACTATCGCAACGTCGCCGGCTGGTTGCTGCCCGGCGGCGCATCGCTCCCCATGGACATGGGCTGGGTCAGACGCCGAGGCCTCCTTCTCCCGTCTGGCAACCTGAATACTGGACTATTCTAGTTGGCAAACGGATCGGCCAGGGGCGAACCCGGGCGGGCGCGCGACGCAGTACGCGGCACCATGGGAGTGCGCTGCCACTAGAACAGCCCCGGCCGAGACCAGCACCGAGACGAGCGGTGTCATCACCTGGGAGGACCACCCATGGCCTATGTCGTCACCGAGCCCTGCATTCGCTGCAAGTACACGGACTGCGCAGCGGTTTGTCCCGTCTCCTGCTTCCACGAGGGACCGAACTTCCTGGTGATCGACCCGGATGAGTGCATCGACTGCGACATCTGCGTCCCGGAGTGCCCGGTGGATGCCATTTACCCGGAGGAGGAGGTTCCAGCCGGCCAGGAGGGATTCATCCGTCTGAATGCGGAGCTGACCCGGATCTGGCCCATGATCGATGTCAGGAAGGACCCGTTACCCGACGCCAAGGATTGGGAGGGGGTAGCGGACAAGCTTCGGTACCTGGAGCGCTGAGCGGTTGTGAGGACATCAACACGGGTACCCGGATTTTGCTATCGCTCCATCCGGGCTACGAGGAATTCTCCTGGGACAGTCATAGGGTCCCGGAGCTGACCACTCCGGCCCGGTGACGAGCCAATCGATGATGAGGAGACCAATCTCCATGCCGAAAAAAGAGACCGAGGCACCGAAGGCGAAATCGGGCGGCCGCACCAAGGCCGGTCGCCGGGCACGGCGACCGCGCCTCCTCATCCTCGTCGCCACCCGCAAGGGCGCCTGGCTTTACCATGGCGATGGGAGGCGCAAGGCCTGGCGGGTCGATGGACCTCACTTCCTGGGTCAGATCATCAATCACCTGGTGCTCGACCCCCGCGACGGGCGCACCCTGCTCGCAGCGGCCAAGACCGGCCACCTGGGGCCCACCATCTTCCGCTCCTCCGACCTCGGACGGACCTGGAAGGAGGCGTCCCGCCCGCCAGCCTTCGCCAAGGCGGCCGACGGCAGCGGTCGCGCCGTCGATCACAGCTTCTGGCTCACCCCCTGCCACGCCAACGAGCCCGACGTCTGGTATGCCGGGACCTCGCCCCAGGGGCTCTTCCGCTCCGAGGACGGCGGCGACACCTGGGAGCCCTTCTCCTGCATCAACGAGGACCCCCAGTACCGGGCCTGGATGGGCACGGTGCAGGACGGTACGCCGGATGGACCTAAGCTGCACTCGATCATCGTCGATCCCCGCGATCCGGCCCATCTCTATTTCGCCATGTCGGGGGGCGGCGTGCACGAGTCCCTCGACGGGGGCAAGACCTTCGCGCCCATCCTGAAGGGGCTGGAGGTGGTGGAAGGCTTCGACGTGTCCGACCCGACCTTCCACGATCCGCACTGCGTACGCCTCTGCCCGAGCAACCCGGACCGCCTTTATCAGCAGAACCACTGCGGCATCTACCGGCTCGACCGGCCGGGCACCGAGTGGGTGCGCATCGGTCGAAACATGCCCAAGCGGGTCGGGGACATCGGCTTTCCACTGGTGGTCCACCCGCGCGACGCCGACTCCCTCTGGGTGCTCCCGATGGACGGACAGACGGTCTGGCCGCGCACCAGCCCGGAGGGCAGGCCCGCGGTCTATGTGACGCGCAACGGCGGTCAACGCTGGCGGCGTCTCGACAAGGGCCTCCCAAAGCGCCAGGCCTGGTGGACCGTGAAGCGCCAGGCCATGTGCGCGGACGGGCGCGATCCCGTCGGTCTCTATTTCGGCACCACCAGCGGTGAGCTCTGGATGAGCCGCGACGAAGGGGAGGACTGGGACTGCATCGCCCGGCACCTGCCGGAGATCTACGCGGTGGAGGTGGCCGAGCCGGCGCGATGAAGGTGCTGATACCCACTCCGCTCTATTCGTACGCCCAAGGCCCAGAGGTCGAGGCGAGCGGCGCCACCCTGGCCGAGGTCCTGGCGGACCTCGACCGCCAGTTCCCGGGCATCCGTTTCCGTATGATCGACGAGCAGGACCGGATGCGGCCCCACATCCGCTTCTTCGTCAATCGGCGGATCGTGCGCGAGCTCGGCCAAACGCTGGACGCGGGCGACGAGCTGGCGATTGTCCAGGCCCTGAGCGGCGGTTAAGTGGCAGGCGCCTGGCCGGGTCCGCTCTGTAGGGCCTTCGGGATGTGAGGCAGCGACTTCGACTCGGACGGCCCTATGATCACCGGCCGAGGCACCGGCGGGCGCCCTTAGAGACGTCTGGACCAGGCGGGCGTGGGGCACCTCTTCGGGGTCCCTGGGGAATCTGTCCTGGGCTTCTATGATCTGCTGGTCGGGAGCCCGATCCCCCACGTCCGCACCACCCGCGAGGATACGGCGGCCTACGCCGAGTCCTCTCCGGTGGTGGCCATCAGTGGGGCGCCGGGGGCGGGCGAGCAGCAGGAGGACCCGCGGATCCACCACCGCTTCGGCCCCTTCAGCGTCCAGCGGGAGATCTTCGCTCCCATCACCCGCGCCCAGGAGGACCTGGAGGCCCCCTACACCGCCTCGCGTCAGATCAACCGGGCCCTGGCCACCTTGCGCCCGAGTCAACGCGTCTAAGGACCCGGCCCAATCTCGCGAGCGCCCCGCACGCCGCCACCGCGGAACCCGCGCGGCCCCAAGACCCACTAAAGCATTCGGATAGGACGAGGACCATCCAATCGGCCCCCGTCCTTGGACTGGGATCTCTTTCCGAAGTGGGTCCAATCGGATCCCGGAGGTGTTCCATGAGCCATCTCATCCTGGGCTTCGCTCCCAAGCACCCGATCCTGGCGCATGTGGAGGATATTCCCCTCGACCAGCCCGTTCGCTGGCTGGCCGCGGGGTGGAAGGACCTGCGCCGGGCCCCAGCGGCGAGCCTCGGCTACGGGATGCTGTTCGTGATCGCGAGCTACCTCATCACCTTGGCGGTGGTGGTGAACCAGTGGTTCTATCTGCTCCTGCCGCTCTTGGGCGGCTTCTTCCTGGTGGCGCCGGCCCTCGGACTGGGTCTCTACGAGATAAGCCGCCGGCTCGAGCAGGGGCAGGAGCCGACCCTGGCCCAGGTCCTGTCGGCCGTCTTCTTCAACCGCTTCCAGATCGCCACCCTGGGCGCCTTCCTCACGGTGGTGCTGCTGGCCTGGATCATGGTGGCCAACCTGACCTTAGTGGGGCTGGCGAGCGGGATCACGCCGAGCTTTGACCAGGCGCTCGGCTATCTGTTCTCGCTTCAGTACCTGCCCATGCTGGCCGTCGGGACGGGCGTGGGTGCGCTCTTCGCCCTGGTCGTCTTCGGCCTCTGTGCGATATCCGTCCCCATGCTGCTGGACCGCGACGACGTGGACGCCCTCAGCGCGATGCAGACCAGCGTGGCGGCCTGCCTCTACAATTGGCGGCCTATGCTGCTCTGGGCCCTGGTGATCGCCGCCGTGATCCTGGCCGGCTTCTTTACCCTCTACGTCGGGCTGGCCATCGGATTCCCGGTGATCGGTCACGCCACCTGGCACGCCTACCGGGACCTGGTGCGCAGGTAGGACCCGCGTCAACGTTGTGGGCGCCGGATCCCTCTTCGGTCCGGCCGCCCCTTGTGGTCCCGGCCTGAACCCTGCTGAATGGCGGTGCATTCCTGCGCCGCATAGGCACCTCGAACGTCTCGAGGTGCCCTACAATCATCTGCCAAACCAGATCCAGTCCAACCGGGGGACCTTGGTCGCACCGCTGACATCGGTGGGGGCCGCGGTGACTGGAAAGGTGCTGAAGCGCGCCGCCTGGTTCCGATCCCCACCACCTGGGCAGCCCAGGCCGCGAGCCGCCATGAATCCGATCCACGAGCTGACCGGCTACCTCGCCGCGACCCTCACTACCGTCTCCTTCGTCCCACAGGTGCTGCGGACCCTGCGAACCCGGGATACCCGAGCCATCTCGCTGGGGATGTATCTCCTGTTCAGCGCCGGGGTGACCCTGTGGCTGGTCTACGGCCTCTTGATCGGCGCCTGGCCCATCATCCTCGCCAACGTCGTGACCTTGGGGCTCACCCTCACGGTCCTGTGGCACAAGCTGCGGGAGGGACGCCTTGATCCAGCCCCGGACCCGGTCCCGGGCGACGACCTGACCCGAGATCCGGCAACGCGCTGAATCAAGGCGAAGGCCCCAGGACCCCGGGGCAGGGCTTGGCCGCTCAGCGGGCCAGGTCCTAGACTCCCGCCTTTACTCCCGCGACGCCTCGTCACCCCCATGCCCGACCTTGCCCAGCACACCCCGGTGATGCAGCAGTACCTGCGTCTCAAGGCCGAGCATCCCGGGATGCTGCTCTTCTACCGGATGGGGGACTTCTACGAGCTGTTTTTCGAGGATGCGGAGCGCGCGGCGGCGCTCCTGGACATCACCCTGACCAAGCGCGGTCAGTCCGCGGGCCGGCCCATCCCGATGGCGGGGGTCCCTTATCACGCGGCGGAGGGCTACCTGGCGCGCCTGGTACGCAAAGGGGTGTCGGTGGCGATCTGTGAGCAGATCGGGGACCCGGCCAAGTCCAAGGGCCCGGTGGAGCGTCGGGTGGTGCGCATCGTCACCCCGGGAACCCTGACCGACGAGTCCCTGTTGGAGGAGCGGCGGGAGAACCTGCTCGTGGCCATCGCCGAGGGTGCGGGGGGCTTCGGGCTGGCCGTCCTGGAGCTTTCCAGCGGACGCTTCTGGGTATTGGAGGCGCAGACCGGGGAGGCCCTGGGGGGCGAGCTGTCGCGGCTCGCCCCGGCCGAGGTCCTGATCGAAGAGGACAGCGGGCTTGCCGAGTCCCTCGGCCTGGAACGGGGGGTCACCCGCCGCCCGGCCTGGCACTTCGACGGCGACAGCGGGCAGCGGCTCCTCGCCGATCAGCTCGGCACTCGGGACCTCACCGGATTCGGCTGCGCCGACCTGCGCCTGGCCATCGGGGCCGCTGGTTGCCTGCTCCAGTACGTACGGGACACCCAGCGCGCCGCCCTCCCCCACATTCGGGGCCTGACCACCGAGCGCCGGGACGAGGCGGTGATCCTGGACGCCGCGACCCGCCGCAACCTGGAGATCACCGAGAGCCTGTCGGGCCGCCCGGAGCACACCTTGGCGGGCCTGCTGGACCGTACCGCCACCCCCATGGGGAGCCGCCTCCTGCGCCGTTGGCTGGCCCGGCCCCTGCGGGATCAAGGGCAGGTGCGCGAGCGCCACCAGGCCATCGACTGGATCCTGGAGGCACGCCGAGGCGCAGACCTGCGGGAGCTCCTGACCCAGATCGGTGATCTCGAGCGGATCCTGGCCCGCATCGCCCTGGGCTCGGCGCGCCCCCGGGACCTGGCGGTGCTGCGGGACTCGCTGGCCCTGGTCCCGGACCTCCGGGCAGGGCTGGCGGACGCCCAGGCCCCCCTGCTGGTGCGGCTGGCGGACCAAATCGGCGAGCACCCTCGAACGCTTGACCTGCTACGCCGCGCACTCATCGAGCAGCCGCCGGTCCTGATCCGCGACGGCGGCGTCCTCGCTCCGGGCTATGACCCGGAGCTGGATCAGCTCCGGGCGCTGTCCACAGACGCCGGGCAGTTTCTGCTGGACCTCGAGTCGCGGGAGCGGGCGCGCACCGGCATTCCCACCCTCAAGGTGGGCTACAACCGCATCCACGGCTACTACATCGAGCTCGGCCGCGCCCGCGCCGACCAGGTGCCCGCCGACTATGTGCGCCGCCAGACCCTCAAGGATGCAGAGCGCTACATCACCCCCGAGCTCAAGCGCTTCGAGGACGAGGTCCTGAGCAGCCGGGAGCGGTCCCTGGCGCGCGAGAAGGCGCTCTACGAGGCGCTCCTCGCGACCCTTGCCGAGTCCCTGGCGCCGCTTCAGGCGAGCGCCGGCGCCCTGGCGGAGCTCGATTGCGTGGTGAACCTGGCGTTGCGGGCCGAGGTCCTCGACTGGAGCCGCCCCGAGCTTTTGGACGAGACGCGGATCGAGATCCAGGATGGGCGCCACCCGGTGGTGGAGCAGGTGCTCGACGGGCCCTTCACCGCCAACGGACTCAGCCTCCACGCCGACCAGCGCATGCTGGTCATCACCGGACCCAACATGGGTGGGAAATCCACCTATATGCGCCAGTGCGCCCTGATTGTGCTGCTGGCCTACGCGGGTAGCTATGTGCCGGCGTGCTCGGCCCGCATCGGCCCCATCGACCGGGTCTTCTCCCGCATCGGGGCCTCGGACGACCTGGCGGGGGGTCGCTCCACCTTCATGGTGGAGATGGAGGAGACGGCCAACATCCTGAACAACGCCACGGATCACAGCCTGGTGCTGATGGACGAGGTGGGGCGCGGCACCAGCACCTTCGACGGGCTCTCGCTGGCCTGGTCCTGCGGCGTCGAGCTGGCCCGGCGCATCCGTGCCTTCACCCTGTTCGCCACCCATTACTTCGAGCTGACCACCCTCCCCGCCGAGCATCCGGGGATCGCCAACGTCCACCTGGACGCCCTCGAGCATGGCAACCGGATCATCTTCATGCACGCGGTGCGGGAGGGACCAGCCAATCAGAGCTATGGGCTCGCGGTGGCGGCCCTGGCCGGAGTCCCGGTGGGGGTGATCGCGCGGGCACGGGAGCGCCTGCGCGAGCTGGAGGAGGCGGCGCTGCGGCACGCGCAGCTCGGGACGGCGGCAGTGCAGCTCTCGCTCTTTCCGCCCGAGCCCGATCCGCCCGCCGAGCACCCCGTCTGCGCGGCGCTGCGGGCACTGGACCCGGACGGACTTTCCCCCAGGGCGGCCCTCGAGGCCCTCTATCGACTCAGGGGAATGCTGGAAATGCCGGACTAGCCGCTGCCGCCGCCACCCTTGGAGGTTGCCCGCTCCTGCCCTGGGGAGGACTCCTGTGGAGGCTCGCCAATCCGCAGGAGCACGAGCGTGATGTTGTCACTGCCGCCGCGCTCGTTGGCGAGCTGCACCAGGGCCTCGGCGGCGGGTCCCAGGTCGTTGTCCGCGGCAGCGATCAGGACCTGGCGCAGCCACTCGGCCGGCACAAGACTGCTCAGCCCATCGGTGCAGAAGAGGAACAGGTCGCCCGTCTGGGTATCCACCAGATCGCAGTGGACCTTAACCTCGCGGGACGAGCCCAGGGCACGCGTGAGGATGTTGTCCCCGATGCCATAGCGGCGGGCGTCCTCGCGGGAGCGAAAGAATCCCTGATCCACGACCTCCTGAATGAAGGAGTGGTCCTGAGAGAGCTGCTCCAGCCCCCCGGCGCGCAGACGATAGAGCCGCGAGTCGCCC
>JBLMWY010000346.1:0-9277 GCA_050257475.1 Bdellovibrio bacteriovorus | reverse complement strand
TTGCGGTCGCCGAACTTGTTCCGGCGCGAGCCCTCGTAGACCGAGCCGCCGAGGTTGATGTCGGAGTCCTCACCGACCCAACCGACCCAGGGCACATGGCAACTGGCGCAGGCCTCGTTCTGGCGGATTGAGAGCGTCTCGTCGAAGAAGATCAGGGCCCCGAGCTCTTCTACGGGTGACAGGCCCTCGAGGTCCAGGGCCGCCGCCGCGCCGGAGCCGGTCGCAAGCAGGGCAGTCACGGAGCACGCGACCAGGGTCGCGGGAATGGTGATTTTCATTGCGTCCTCCGATTGCATCGGTGGTTGGGGGCCCAGGAGAAGCACCTGGGCTGGTCGAGTGGGCGCCTCAGTGGGGTGCCCGGGGGGGTAGGCGGCGGGCGAGGCGGGCCCGGGCCCGCCGCCCGTGGAGGGGGTAGGAAGTGGAGCGGCTTTATTGGCGCAACGGGGGTCAACCGCGGATTGGCGGGGAGCCAAGCGGCGCCTCCGAGCGGCCCGTCCCGTGCTCACCCGCCTGTGGTCACTGCGAGATCTCGACATGACCCGCCGCCTTGGCTCCGTCTGCCGAATAGGTCTGGGACTAAGATCCCCCTGCCGCAGACGCGTCTAGAACCTTAGGCGAGGAATGGGGACAAGGCCACACCAATCGTATGGAAAATTGACCTGAGGCAGTTCGCGAACGCCCTTTTCTGCGGGCCTAAATCCAAGCAACGTGCAGGGAAAATGGCGCGAGCCGGCACAGCCTCGGGCGCCCCCCGGACCGCCCAACCGAGATCCGGGCGGATCCTGGTCTCAGCCGGCCTCGGCCCCATGGCGCAGGGTTTCGATGAGGATCTCGCGGTTGCGGAAGCGAACGTCCTGGCCCTCCGCCACGTAGATCACCTGCTCGGCGATGGTGGCGGCGTGGTTACCGATGCGATTGAGCGCATGGCCAAGGGCGAACAGGGACTCCAGTCGGGGCAGGTCCAGCCCCGACTCCTGGCCGGAGGTCAGGTGCCGGATCAGGTCGGCATTGGCCTCGTCGAGCGCGGCCTCGTCCTCGAACACGGTCAGCGCCAGTTGGGTGTCGAAGCTGCCGACCGCCTCCATGGCCCGCTCGAAGGCGCAGCACACCAGCTCGTCGAGCCGGCGCAGACACTCGCACAGGGCCGGTGAGAGCTCGGTGCCACCCTCCCTCAGGCCGATGGTGCGATTGGCGATGCGCGCGGCCTTATCGCCCGCCCGCTCCGCCTCGTTGGCGATTCGGGCTAGGGCCAGCACGATGCGCAGGTCCACCGCCTTGGGCTGGCGGCGGGCGATGAGCTTGTAGGCCTCGTCGTCGGCGTCCAGGGCCAGATAATCGATCTGGGGCTCGCGGTCCAGGACCCGATAGGCGGGTCCCAGGTCGCCTTGCAGCAGGGCGGTGACGGCGGTCTGGGTCTGCTCCACCACCCGCTCCCCCATCTCCAGGATGAGGCCGCGTAGCCGGTTCAGATCCCGGTCGTAGCCGCGGACGGTGTGGCCCATGGCGATGTCGGGGGGCTCCCGGGTCTGAGCCGGGTTAGCCGCCGGGATCGATGCTGGTGTGCTCATCAGCCGAACCGTCCAGTGATGTAGTCTTCGGTGAGCTTGTGGCGGGGGTTGGTGAAGATCTGGTTGGTCTCCCCCACCTCCACCAGGTCCCCCAGGTGGAAATAGGCGGTACGCTGGGACACCCGGGCCGCCTGCTGCATGGAGTGGGTGACGATGGCGATCGAGTAGTTCTCCCGCAGCTCGTCGATCAGCTCCTCGATGATGGCCGTGGCGATGGGGTCCAGGGCCGAGCAGGGCTCGTCCATCAGAATCACCTCCGGCGACACCGCGATGGTGCGGGCGATGCACAGGCGCTGCTGCTGGCCGCCCGAGAGCCCGGTCCCGGGTTGGTCGAGCCGGTCCTTCACCTCCTTCCACAGCCCCGCCTTGCGCAGGCTGGTCTCCACCAGCTCATCGAGCTCCGCCTTGCTGTTGGTCAGCCCGTGGATGCGCGGGCCGTAGGCGATGTTCTCGTAGATGGACTTCGGAAAGGGATTCGGCTTCTGGAAGACCATGCCGACCTGGGCCCGCAGGGGCACCGGGTCCTGGCCCTTGTCGTAGACGTCCCGGCCGTCGAGCTGGATGGAGCCCGACACCCGGGCGCCCGGGACCGTGTCGTTCATGCGGTTCAGACAGCGCAGGAAGGTGGACTTGCCGCAGCCCGAGGGGCCGATCATGGACACCACCTCGTTCTTGCCGATGTCCAGGCTCACGTCCTTGATGGCGTGCTTGTCGCCGTACCAGACGTTGACCTCCCGGCACACCATGCGCGGGTCGGCGGCGGTGATGTCGCCCACGGTCCCGCCGAAGGTCCCGCCCCTGGCCAGGTCGGCGGCAGTTATGGCCCCCGTGCTCATGTCACGGGCGACCTCGTTCGCCAGTGTGCTCATGCGTCACCTCGATAGTCCGAGCTTGTAGGTAGCGCCGCTCACCAGCGGCGCTCGAACCGGCGCCGTAGCAGGATGGCCACCAGGTTCATCAGGATCAGGAAGCCGAGCAGGACCAGGATGGCCGCGGAGGTGCGCTCCACGAATCCGCGCTCCGGGCTGTCCGCCCACAGAAAGATCTGCACCGGGAGCACCGTGGCCGCGTCGGTGAAGCCGCTCGGCACGTCCACGATGAAGGCGATCATGCCGATCATGAGCAGCGGCGCCGTCTCCCCAAGGGCCTGGGCCATGCCGATGATGGTCCCGGTCAGCATCCCGGGCATGGCGAGCGGAAGCACATGGTGGAGCTGCGTCTGCAGGGGCGAGGCCCCGACACCTAAGGCCGCCTCCCGGATGGATGGCGGGACCGACTTCAGGGCCGCGCGGCTGGCGATGATGATGGTCGGCAGCGTCATCAGGGTCAGCACCAGGGCTCCCACCAGGGGGGTGGAGCGGGGCACCCCGAAGATATTGATGAAGACCGCAAGCCCCAGCAGGCCGAAGACGATAGAGGGCACCGCCGCCAGGTTGTTGATGTTGACCTCGATCAGGTCCGTCCAGCGGTTCTTGGGGGCGAACTCCTCGAGATACAGGGCGGCCCCCACCCCGATGGGGAAGGAGAACAGCAGCGTCAGGGTCAGGGTGTAGAAGGACCCCATCAGGGCCCCCGCGATGCCCGCCATCTCCGGCTCCCTGGAGGTGCCGTTGGTGAAGAAGCCCCAGTTGAAGCGCTTCTCGATGCGCCCGTCCGCGACCATGCGGTCCACCAGCTCGATGGCGCTGTCCTTGATGCGGCGGTCCGACTCGGGCAGATCCCGGTCGATGTGACCCTTCATCAGCATGTCCACGTCGGCCCCGGCCACCACCCAGATGTCCCGGGTGGTGCCGATCAGGGTCGGATGGGCGAGGACCATGCGCTGCAATTGCTGTCCGGCCCCCACGCTCACCAGGGCATAGAGGTCCCGCAGCTTGCGGCGATCCTTAATCTCTGGGAACAGCTTACGCATGGACGCCTTGACCAGGCCCGTGTAATCCGCGCTGGCGAGGACCTGGGGGTCCCGCTCGCCGGTGGGGTCCAGGGTGGCCGCGTCGAAGTCGATGGGCACATGGATATAGGTCTGCTGGAAGGCGGTGTAGCCCTTGGCCACGATATCCAGGAACAGGACCGCCACGAACAACAGCCCCAGGACCACGGCGGTGGCGCCCAGGAGGCGGAAACGCCGCTCCTGGGCATAGCGCCGCTTGAGGCTCGCGTTGACCACGTCGATGGTCCGCCGCGGGGCCGGTGCACCGCCGGATTCCCCGCCATTGGGGGTCGCGCTCGAGCTATTCATATTGCTCACGATACTTGCGCACGATGTGCAGGGCGATGATGTTGAGCGTTAGGGTGACGGCGAACAGGGTCAGTCCCAGTGCGAAGGCCGCCAGGGTCTTGGCGCTGTCGAACTCCTGGTCGCCGGTCAACAGGGTCACGATCTGCACGGTCACCGTGGTCACGCTCTCCAGCGGGTTGGCGGTGAGGTTGGCGGTGAGCCCCGCGGCCATCACCACGATCATGGTCTCGCCGATGGCCCGTGAGACCGCTAGCAGGATGCCGCCCACGATCCCCGGCAGGGCCGCCGGGATGATGACCCGGCGCACCGTCTCCGACTGAGTCGCCCCCAGGGCATAGGAGCCGTCGCGCATGGCCTGAGGCACGGCGTTGATCACGTCGTCCGAGAGCGACGAGACGAAGGGGATGATCATGATCCCCATCACAAGCCCGGCGGCCAGGGCGCTCTCCGAGGCCACCGCGAGCCCCAGGGACTCGCCGATGCCCCGGATCAGCGGGGCCACCGTGAGCGCCGCGAAGAAGCCGTAGACCACGGTGGGAATGCCGGCCAGGACCTCCAGCACCGGCTTGGCCCAGGCGCGCACCCGGCGCGAGGCGTATTCCGAGAGATAGATGGCGGACATCAGGCCGATGGGCACCGCCACCAGCATGGCGATGGCCGACACCAGCAGGGTGCCGGTGAACAGCGGCACCGCCCCGAAGGCCCCCGAGGCCCCCACCTGATCGGCCCGCAGGGCCGTCTGGGGGCTCCACAGGGTGCCGAAGAAGAACTCGAGCGGCGACACCTTCTGGAAGAAGAGCAGGGACTCGAACAGCACCGACAGGACGATCCCCAGGGTGGTCAGGATCGCGATCGAGGAGAACAGGATCATGATCCCGAGGACGATGGACTCGACCCGGTTGCGGGCCCGCATCTCGGGCTTGGTCTGACGCACCGCCAGCGCCATGCCCCCAAGCGCCAGGCCGAGCGCCAGCAACCACAGGGCGAAGTTGGCGAGCTGCTTGAGCCGGGCGTAGTGGTCAGCCGCGGCCTGGAGCTCCGGGGTCACCGCCCCGGACAGGATGTTGCCCTGGGCCAGGTTCTTGACATCGTTCAAGAGCAGGCTGAGCTCGCCCTTGGACAGGCCTGCCACCGTCTCGGCGGGAAGCTCGGACTTCACCAGGGCGGTGACCACCGAGTCCTGGATGCCGGACCACAGCATCATCAGCAGCAGGGCCGGCACCGCCGCCCACAGGGCGGCATAGAAGCCGTAATAGGACGGCAGGGAGTGTAGGGTATTGATGCGGCCGGCCCCGCCGGCGGCCGCGATCGCCCGTTTGCGCCCGACATGGTAGGCCAGGGCCACCAGTCCGAGCAGGACGATCAGAAGGGTCGTTGCGTGCATCTTGGGTGCCTGATCGGGCGCCGATGAATCCGCTGTTGAGACGCCAACGGCGCCCCAGGGGCGCCGCGGCGAGCCGGCCCCTCCGCGGGGGGCCGGAACAGGGGTCGGCTCGCGCTTACTTGGCCGGTTTCTCCATGGGGGTCAGGGCCTGGGCGCTCTTGGCCACGGCGGCCCGCTCTGCGTCGGGCAGGGCGATCAGACCCTTGTCAGCCAGGTAGCCCTCGGGGCCCCAGGCCTTGTCGCTGGTGAACTCGGTCACGAACTCCTTGATCCCCGGAATGGTCCCCACGTGGGCGTTCTTCACGTAGAAGTAGATGGATCGGGAGATGGGATACTCGCCGCTCGAGATGGTCTCGTAGGTGGGCTCCACCCCGCCGATCTTGAGGCCCTGGATCTTGTCGGCGTTCTGGTCGAGGAAGCTGTAGCCGAAGATGCCGACGGCCTTGGGGTTGGCCACCAGCTTCTGGACGATCAGGTTGTCGTTCTCGCCGGCCTCGATGAAGGCCCCGTCCTCGCGGATGCCATGGCAGACCGCCTTGTGCTTTTTCTCGTCGGACTTCTTCAGGGCCTTAACGGAGTCATAGGCGTTACAGCCCCCCTCCATCGCCAGCTCCACGAAGGCGTCGCGGGTGCCGGAGGTGGGGGGCGGGCCCAGCACCTCGATCTTCTCCGCCGGCAGGGCGGGGTTCACGTCCTTCCAGGTCTTGCTGGGGTTGGGAACCAGGTTACCAGAGGCATCCGGCACGTCCTTGGCCAGGGCGGTCCAGATGTCCTTCAGGGTCAGGTCCATGGCGAGCCCAGCCTTGGATTCCGCCAGCACGATGCCGTCGAAGCCGATCTTGACCTCGGTGATCTCCTTCACCCCGTTTTCCTGGCAGGCCTCGAACTCGGAGGCCTTCATGGCGCGGGAGGCGTTGGTGATATCCGGGTGGGTCACCCCGACGCCGCCGCAGAAGAGCTTCATGCCGCCACCGGTGCCGGTGGACTCCACCTTGGGGGTCTTAAAGCCGCCACTGCGCCCGAAGGTCTCTGCCACCGTCGTGGAGAAGGGGAAGACGGTGGAGGAGCCAACGATGTTGATGGTGTCCCGGGCCAGGGCCTGGGCAGACAGGGAGCCGGCGGCCACGGCGATGGCGGTGGCGATCAGGGTCTTGTTCATGGGATTCCTAGCTCGTGGTTGGATGACATGAAAGGCGACCAATTCGAGGCCGCCAGTCTAAGGAATCCCGGTGACTCGCCTGTGAAGGTAAGATGACGATTCTGTGACGGCCCCGGCCGAGCCGCCGGGCCGACCGCCCTACTCCGGTCCTTGGCCCTTGGTCCCCCCGAGCGTCTTGATGAGGGTCAGGCTGGCGTTGAAGAAGTCATCCTCCGGCCGCTCCTGGCAGTGGGCGCGGATCCGCGTCAGGGCCGCCTCCAGCTCCGCGCCCATCAGGACGTCGCGACCGGTGGCCAGGTTGAGTCCGCTCACCAGCCCCGCCAGCCACTCGCGATAGCGCGGATACTCCGCGCTCCCGGCGATGTCCGCCCCGCTTGGGGGCACCGCCGCCACCAGCTCCCGGCAGCTCTTGACGCCGTAGCCCCAGAGCGTGGGTCCCGCGCCGGCTGCCCCGCCGCAGGTCAGCGCGAGGCTCAGGGCCAGCAGGGTTCCGAGGGAGATTGCATTGCGCGGCACAGGTCCCGCCATGTCATGATTCCTTCATCGAGGATGAGTGTCAGTCGTCTTACCATCCGATGATCCGTCGGTCGCCGCGGGACGCCCCATGCGCGTGTTGATGCTCTCGGACGTCTACTTCCCGCGGGTCAATGGAGTCTCCACCTCCATCCAGACCTTCGCCCGGGAGCTCACCGCCAAGGGACACGCGGTCACCCTGATCGCCCCGGACTATGGCCAGGCGGCGCCCGAGCCCTTCGAGGTGATCCGCATCCCCTCGCGCTACCTGCCCCTGGACCCGGAGGACCGCATCCTGCGGCTTCGGCGCCTGCGTCGTCTTGGGCCCGAGCTGGCCGGTCGGGGCTTCGACCTGCTCCACATCCAGACCCCCTTCATCGCCCATTACAGCGGGGTGGCCCTGGCCCGGCGCCTGCGCATCCCGGCGCTGGAAAGCTACCACACCTTCTTCGAGCAGTACCTTGACAAATACGTGCCCCTGGTCCCCTCGGCCTGGCTGCGGCTCGCGGCCCGCAAGTTTTCCGCCGCCCAGTGCAACACCGTCGACGCCCTGGTGGTGCCCTCCCAGGCCATGCTGGAGATCCTTGAGCGCTATGGGGTCAGGACCCGGGCGGCGGTGATCCCCACCGGCATCGAGCTCGACCGCTTCCGGGGGGGCGACGGGCCGCGCTTTCGGGCCCGCCACGGCATCCCGGCGGACCGTCCGGTGCTGGTCCACGTGGGCCGCCTCGCCTTCGAGAAGAACATTGACTTCCTGCTCCGCATGCTGGTCCTGGTCAAGGCCGAGATCCCGGAGGTCCTGCTGGTGATCGCCGGCGAGGGTCCGGCCCGCCGGAACCTGGAGCGCCAGGTCGAGGCCCTGGGGCTCGGGGACGGCACCTTATTCGCTGGCTACCTGGACCGGGACGGGCCCTTGGAGGACTGCTACCGCGCTGGCGACGCCTTCATCTTCGCCTCCAACACCGAGACCCAGGGTCTGGTCCTGCTGGAGGCCATGGCCCTCGGCGTCCCCGTGGTCTCCACTGCCGTCATGGGCACCAAGGAGGTGCTGGTGGAGGGTCGGGGCTGCCTGATTGCCGAGGCCGACGAGCACGACTTCGCGGCCAAGTGCCGGCGGCTGCTGCGCGAGCCCGACCTGCGCGCGCGTCTCGGCCAGGCCGCGGTGGACTATGCCGCCGGTTGGTCGGCCCCGGCCCTCACCGACCGGCTGCTGGACTTCTACGGCCAGATCATCGACGCTTGGCCCGGGCGCGACGCGGCGGCCGCGTGAGGCCCTACGCGAGAAAGTCTGGAGCCTGCTTGAGAGCAGGCTTGCGTCGCCCGCCGAGCAGGGACCAGACGGGTCCTGGCTCGGCCCTTGCCGAGGAGTCGAGCCCCTGCCAGCCGTCGTCTACCAAGACCTAAGGGATCATCCGGGCCGGGTCTTCGCGGTCGGGGACCTCCACGGCATGGCCCATGCCCTGGAGCGGCTCCTCGCCCTGGCGGACTTCGACCCCGGGCAGGACCTGCTGTGGTCCCTGGGCGACCTGGTGGACCGCGGGCCCGACTCCCCGGGTTGCCTGGCCCTGCTGCGGGAGCCCTGGTTCCGCGCAGTGCGCGGCAACCACGAGCAGCTCATGCTCGACGCCGCGGCGGATCCCGGCACCTGGCTCATCTGGACCCTCAATGGCGGGGATTGGGCCCGCGGCTACCCCTGGGACGCCCCGGCCTTGCGCCGCCGCCTCGCCGCCCTGCCCTGGGCCGCGGAGCTCCAGACCGCCCTGGGCCGCATCGGCCTGGTCCACGCGGACCTCGACCCCGGGCTGCGCTGGCCCCAGTTCCTCGCCGCCCTCGAGGCCGACCTGGGCCAGGCCCGCGACATCGCCCTGTGGTCGCGGCGCAGCATCAGCCGGGCCACCCGGGGCCTGGCCGGGCCTCGGCTACGGGACGTGGATCTGGTCCTGCTCGGCCATACCATCGTCGAGCGGCCCTTCCAGTGGGGCAGCCTCTGGTTCCTCGATTCCGGGGCCGTTGCGAGCCAGGACCCGGGCGCCGCCCTCTCCATGCTCCAGGTACATCCCGAGCAGCGACTCTGGACCCTCCCCACCGCCGCCGACCCGGACGCCACCCACTGGTGGGCCGGCCAGCGGGAGCGGGTCGCCACGGCCCTGGATACCGGCTACCGGCCCCTCTAACCTCCTCCTTCCCCCTGACGAGGCTCCCCCTCCTTCCCCCTTGAGGGGGAAGGTCGGGATGGGGGTGAGAGCCCGCGGCCAGCGCAGTGGCGGCAGGCTGGCGTTCGACCCCCCTCCTAGCCTCCCCCCTGCCCGGGGGGAGGGACTGGGATTGATCGTCCCCGTCTCCCCTTCAAACCCCTCCTTCCCCCTGACGAGGCTCCCCCTCCTTCCCTCTTGAGGGGGAAGGTCGGGATGGGG
>JBLMWY010000345.1:0-7691 GCA_050257475.1 Bdellovibrio bacteriovorus | reverse complement strand
GACCAAAACAGGGGCTCCAGATACTCCGCGAGGCGCCGGTGGTTGGCGAGCAGTCGCGTGGTCATGCTATAAGTGGCGAGATAGCGGTCGAAGCGAATGAGGCTCTCGCGCGCCTGCAGGTCGAGCTGCGCCTGGAGCTCCTGGCCGAAGATCTTCCCCACCTGTCGGCTCTGCACCTGGTCCAGGATGCCCCAGACCCCGAGACCCGCCGCGAACCCAACCAGGATCGCGATGACGGGCATGGGGATCTTCCGCAGCACGCGGTACAACAGGGACTTGGCGTGGCTTGAGCTCAAGGTGGCGGCTTCTTCAAAGGTGGCCGGGCCAGTCTAACCAAATCCGGAGGCGCCTTCGACGCGGGAAGGACTCGCGACGGGTCCCGACCATTGGTTTCCGCCGGCATGACGCCACCCCGCGGCTCGGGTGACAATGACCCGCCAGATCCGGAACCGCTGGAGGATCCATGGGCCAACCCCCGAGCAACCCCCAAATCCCTTCGCTCCCGCGCCGACTGGGGGCGCTCCTCTACGACGCCGTGCTGCTGCTCGGCCTGCTGATGCTGGCAATCCTTCTCCTCATCGTCCCTTACGACCTGCTGGCCGCTCGTCCCTATCCCCATGGGGACCCGCTGTATCGGAGCCTGCTGCAGGCCTATCTGGTCGCGGTGATCGGCGCTTTCTATGTCTATTTCTGGACCCACGGGGGCCAAACGCTGGGGATGCGCACCTGGCGCCTGCGCGTGCTGCGGGACGACGGCGGCCCCCTGAGCCTAGCGGATGCGGTGCGCCGTTTCGCCTGGGCGGTCTTGAGCCTCGCCCCCGCAGGGCTCGGCCTCTGGTGGTGCCTGCTCGACCGCGAGGGGCTCGCCTGGCATGACCGCCGCTCGCGCACCCGCCCGATCCTGCTCCCGCGCTGAACCACCCCGGCCGGGATCAGCCCACCAGCCCGATCCAGCGCAGTAATGGCGGCAGCAGCAGGGCGGTGACGAAGGCGGAGAGGGCCATGGCGAGGCCGGAGAAGGCCCCCATGATGGGGCTCACCTGGAAGGCCCGGGCGGTGCCGATGCCATGGGAGGTGGCACCCAGGGCGAAGCCTTTGACCGCCTCATCGCGAATCCGCAGCAACCGAAAGAGTCCGGTGCCGAGCACCGCCCCCAGGATGCCGGTGCTCACCACCAGCACCGCGGTGAGGGACGGCAGCCCCCCCAGCTTCTCACTGATACCCATGGCGACGGGGGCCGTCACCGACTTGGGGGCCAGCGAGACCAGGGTCTCCGGACTCGCCCCGAGCAGCAGGCCCAGCCCCACGGCGCTCAGCGCCGCGGTCAGCACCCCCGCCAGCAGGGCCGCGGCAATGGGCAGCGCCAGCCGGCGCAGACGCTCCCGTTGCCGGTACAGGGGGATGGCCAGTGAGACGGTGGCGGGGCCGAGCAGGAAATGCACGAACTGGGCCCCGTCGAAGTAGGTCTGGTAGGGGGTGTCGGTGACGACCAGGAGTCCGATCAGGAGTGCCACCGCGAGGGCCACTGGATTGAGCCAAGGACTCTCACCGCCCCATCGATAGATCCGCAGGGCGAGCAGGTAGCTCACCAGGGTGAGACTGAGCCAGAGGAGCGGCGAGGCCGCCAGATACACCCAGACGGCCGCCAGCGGTGCCTCACTCATGTCCACCCTCGCGTCGGCCGGTCAGCCAGATCACCGCCTGCATGCTCAGCGCGGTGACCGCCAGGGTGATCAGGGTCCCGAGGACCAGGGCCGCGGCGATGGCAATCCACTGGCCGCGCATCCGCTCCCAGTGGACCAGCACCCCAACCCCCGCGGGCACGAACAGGAGCGACAGGTTGGCAAGCAGGCCGTCGGCGGTGCGCCCCACCGGCTCAGGGACCCCGCCGCGCAAGAACAGCCAGCCCAGGAGGAGCAGCATGCCGAGCACCGGGCCGGGCACCGGCAGCCCCGTGACGAGCACGCTCGCCTCGCCGACGAGCTGACAGACCAGGATGAGGGTTAGGGCCTCGAGCACCTCGTCCTCCGTTGTGGCAGGTCGCACGGATGGCGGGTCAAGCGTCCAGGCACCGGGCGAGACACCAAAGGGGGTTCCAATGGACTGAAACCCACACGGCTTACCGGAAAATCGGGTAGATTTCACCTATCGTATCGGAGCTGCGCTGGACGGACACCTTGGGGCCCACTGGCCCTAGGGCGCCGGCTCCCAGCGCGGCATCGAAACGTGGCGCCAATCAGCGGACGGTCGCGGAGGACCCATGCCCCTGATCGACGGATTCGAATCCCGGCTTCTCGTCGGGATACCCGCCATGGACCGCTCCCACCGGGAGTTCGTGGACCTGGTCAACCGCATGGATCGGGCCACCGACCCCAGCCTCGCCTATCTCTTGCCGGAGCTGCTCCATCATACCCGCGCCCACTTCGCGACCGAAGAGGTGCTGATGCGGCTCTCCGGCTACCCCCAGGCCGAGCCCCATCGGGTCGAGCACGCGCGGGTCCTGGCCGAGATGGAGCACTTCAGTCAGCGCCTCGGACCCGGCGGCCTGGCGGTCGCGCGGGCCTATGTCCGGAAGCAGTTGCCGGCCTGGTTCGAGCGCCATGCCCTCCAGATGGACGGCCCCCTCGCGGAGCACCTGCGCAGCGATCGTCCGGTGCCCGGCTTGAGGGCCCCGGCCATCGCCTCAGCACAGGGCGCGCAAAGCCCCGCAGGCGAGGGGTTGTTAACCCAAGAGCTGGACATTTGCTGAACGCTGGCCGGCCCGACGGCCTGGAGTCCGACCCCCGCCCACCCGCTGGGGCATCCGACCATGTTTGACATCGACCTCTACGGCCTTGGGCTGGCCTACTCCCTGGCCCTCGGGATCCTCGCCTGGCTGATTCATATCCCGCGCCGGGACGCCGGGGTCGCCGACTCCTTCTGGTCCCTCTACTTCCTGACCATGGCGGGGGTTTACGCCCTCTCCGGCCCCCTGGCAAGCGAGCGGGCCATCCTGGTGCTCTTCCTGGTAACCCTGTGGGCCGCCCGGCTCAGCGTCTTCATCTCACGCCGCAACGCCGGCGAGCCCGAGGACCGGCGCTACGCCGCCATGCGCGCCGCCAACGACCCGGGGTTCTGGTGGAAGAGCCTGTACCTCGTCTTTGGCCTGCAAGCGATCTTGGCCTGGATCATCTCCCTGCCCCTGCTCACCATCATGCTCGGCGTGAGCCCACTGGGCTGGCTGGACTATGGGGGGCTGGCGCTATGGCTCCTGGGCCTCTTCTTCGAGATCGTGGGTGACCAGCAGCTCGCCGACTTCAGATCCCGGCCGGAGAACAAGGGTCTGGTGATGGATCGGGGGCTGTGGCGCTACACGCGCCACCCGAACTATTTCGGTGAGGCCTGCATCTGGTGGGGCTTCTATCTCTTCGCCGTGGCCGCGGGGGGCTGGTGGACCATCGTCTCCCCCCTCTTGGTCACCTGGCTCCTCTTGCGCGTCTCCGGCGTGGCGCTGCTAGAGCGAGACATTGGCGAGCGCCGCCCCGCCTATCGCGACTACATCGCCCGCACCAACGCCTTCATCCCAGGGCCGCCCCGATGGACCCGCCGTCAGGGGGCATGAAAGGTCCAGCCTGCCCGGACCGCCGCCCGGCTCCTCGGGGCCCCGATTACCTTGTCGTTGGCCGCGACGAGCCTTGGACACGCCTCGGGTGCCGGGCAGGCCAGGTATTCAAGCTGATTCGGTCATGGCCATCGCCGAGGACCCTGCTGAAGTACCTCATTGCAGCCATGGTCGTCACCACCTCGCCGCTGTCCGCGCTGGACTGCAAGCCGTTTATCGAGGAGCATGCGGATGGATCCCAGGCGAGCTTTCGCGCCCATGCCAACGCCTTCGAGGACTGCCCGGTCAGTGAGGAGACCTACCGGCGGATCCTCGGCGAATGGCTTCGCGCTCGTTCAGGTGAGCCGGCCTCGCTCAGGTCCCTGTCGCTCGGCCGCGCGGTTGCCTTTCCCTGGGTCTCGCGACACATCGCCGATGCGGCCCTTCGGCTGCCCAACTGGGCGGCGGAGGTCTCGGCGGTGCGACCGGGCCGGCGCGACGCGCTCGCGGCCGCCGCGATTCGCGACCCGGCCCTGATCCGGCGCCTGGCCGCGCCCTTTGAAGGGAGCAGCTACCTGGTGCTCGGTCTTGCCTTCGAGAAGATGCTTTACGGTAGGGCTGTGGAGCACGCCTCGCGCGGCGACGCGGGGGCCACACTGGTTCCCTTCGACGCCCAGCTTTGGCTGCGGCTCGCTCCAAGTCCCTAGCTTGAGGAGTGGCGACCAGGACGACGCGAGCGCCCCATCTCCCGTCGCGCCCGCGGGGTTCCGCCCCTTGAGTGATGCGTCAAATCCAGTGGCGAGGCCCGACTGAACCCGTGGGCCCCCAAGACCCCAATCCCGTCCCCTCTCCGGTGGCCGCCTATGCCCTCAGATCGCATCCCATGGCTCGCGCTTGCCTCGGTCGGAATCCTGACCCTGCTCGTGCTCTCGGGCATTCGTCCGTACGATCGCGCCACCTGGGTCATGGAGGTGCTGCCGGTCCTGATTGTACTGCCGGTGCTCTGGCTCACCTACGGCCGCTTTCCGCTGACCACCCTGCTGTACCTCGGGATCTTCGCGCATGCGGCGGTCCTGATACTCGGCGGGGCCTACACCTACGCCCGGGTCCCGCTGGGATTCGAGATCGCCGAGCTGTTCGGACTGGAGCGCAACCCCTACGACAAGATCGGTCATTTCTTCCAAGGCCTGGTTCCGGCCCTGGCGGCCCGCGAGATCCTGGTCCGCGGCCGATTTGTGCGGGGCCGGCGGATGCTCGCCTTCCTGGTCATCTGCGTGGTGCTCGCGATCAGCGCCACCTACGAGCTCATCGAGTGGGGCGCGGCCCTGGCCCTTGGACAGGGGGCCACCGAGTTTCTCGGGACCCAGGGCGATCCCTGGGATACCCAGTCGGACATGTTCCTGGCGCTGATCGGCGCGGTCACAGCCCTGCTCGCCTTCTCCCGACTGCATGACCGCCAGATAATAAGGATCCAAGGGGCCAACGATCGCGAGTGATCCTGCGACGCCCGAGGTCAACCGGCTCGTGCCACCTCACCCAAGGGGATCACCGGGCGCCCCTACCGGACCGAGGAACGGACCGAGCGCGCTCCGCGGGCCCCTTTTGGGACGCGTTGACGCGGGCGCGGCGCAGCGACGCCAGTTGCTGCAGGCCGAAGGCGAAGACAGAGCCAAAGAACAATACGCCCAGCAGGGCCTTGAAGGTGCCGTAGTCCATCGTTGTTGCTCCGATCGTTGGCGACAGGGGTCGAGGGCTTTGCTCCAAGGGATGTGACGGCGAAGCGACCTCACTCAACGCCGTGGATTTCATGGAATAGGAGAGACGGCCCCTGCCTTGGCCCGGTCCCGTACCGCCGCGGCGCCTGGGCTAGTCGAGCACCCGCCCCTCCCCAAAGGCATAGCAGCCCATCCCCAGGTTTCCGTAGGTGAAGCCCTGGTGGATGGAGTGTCCTGGGCCCCCTCGGCCGCCCGCCGCCCAGGCGACGACCAAGGGGGCGAAGTGCTCCAGGCTCGGATGGGCACGGCCGAGGTCGTCCCGCCGCCGCACCTGCCCGAGCAACCGGGTAAGGTCGCCCGTCTCCACCGTCTCCTGGAGCCAGGACGCAAAGCCCAGGGCCCAGGGATCCGGTGGGCCTCCAGGCTTGAGCTGGCGGAGATTGTGAACGGCGCCACCCGAGCCGATCACCAGCACGCCCTGCCCGGCCAGGGACGTCAGGGCCTCCCCCAACCGGGCGCAGGCGTCCAGGTCATCGCCGGGAAGGGAGACCTGGATCACCGGGACGCCGGCGTCCGGATAGATCAGGGCGAGCGGGATCCAGGCCCCGTGGTCCAGACCCCGGCGGGGATGGACCTGGTGGTCGATCCCGGCGGACCCGAGCAGATCCGCGACGGACGCGGTCAATTCCGCCGCGCCGCGGGCGGGATAGGTCCGCGCGTAGAGCTCCGCCGAAAAGCCGCCGAAGTCGTGGATGGTCGCCAGGTCACCCGCACCCGTGATGCCCACGGGGCTTGCGGTCCAGTGGGCAGAGACGACGGCGACGGCGCTGGGCCGCGGCAGGCGCACGGCCAGCCCGCGCCAGACGGCAAGCGTGGGGTCGTCCGACAGCAGGATGTCCGGGGCGCCATGGGAGAGGAAGAGGGTGGGCAGGGACGGCTGCATCAGTGCTCCAGTGGGCGGTCGCGCCGAGGCGGCGCTTTTATGGGTGAGGTCATGGATGGGGTCGGGCGAGGCGCATCGCCACTCCCCCAGGTCGGGTAGGCGTCGTCCCGCGGGACCCTCGTCAGCCGCGGTCACGTATCATGACGGCCTGGCTCTGGGCCTAGGGCAGATCCATGACCGGCAGCGCGCAGCACTTCGACGTCGTCATCATCGGGGCCGGACCCGCGGGGCTCTTCGCCGCCCTGGCCCTCGCACCCCACCGGCGGATCCTGATGATCGACCGCAAGGAGATCCCGGGCGGTGCCGGAGGCTCCACGGACGGCAAGCTCAACCTGTCTCCCCACATCGGACTCGATCTGGCCGAGCTGCGGCTCACCGAGGAGGCCGCCCAGGCGCGGATCGAGGCGGTCGACCGGGTCTTCCTGGAGCACGGGGCCGATCCCCGGCTCCACGGTGTGGACCAGGCCCGCATCCAGTGGTGGCTGGAGCGGGTCTCCTGGGTGCGGCGGCCGACCCCCAAGGGCGGCTGGGACATCACCCTGGTCCCGGTGCGCCAGCGCCACATGGGCACCGACTTCGCCCACCGGGTGACGGCCGCCCTGGCCGAGACCATCCGGCGGCGCGGGGGGACCCTGCTGCTCGGGACCGAGGTGCTGGATCTGCGGCTGGGGTCGGGCTCAGGCTTCGTCGTCGAGACCTCACAGGGCCGCTTCCGCTCGGACTTTCTGCTGGCGGCCCCCGGGCGCGAAGGGGCCTATTGGTTCCGCGAGAAGGCCAGAGGGCTCGGGGTCGCGACCGGTCACGGGGCCATCGACATCGGCTGCCGGGTGGAGCTGGCCTCCGCGGTCTACGACGAGATCACCTCGGTCCTCTACGACCCCAAGCTCATCTTCACCACCCCGACCTACCAGGACCGCACCCGCACCTTCTGCACCAACCCGGGTGGACGGGTGCGGGTAGAGGAGCACCGGGACTTCCGGCTGGTGAACGGCGACGCGCTCAAGGCCAGCAAGACCGCCAACACCAACTTCGCCCTGCTCAACACGGTGACCATGACCGAGCCACTCCAGGACACCACCGCCATGGGTCAGCACGTGGCCCGCTTCGCCAACTTCTGGGGCGGCGGCGACAGCCTGATCTGCCAGCGCTGGGGGGACCTGATGGCGGGACGCCGGTCCAAGCTGGAGGACTTCCACTCGGTGAGCCGAGGCTTCGACAAGATGGTCCCCACCCTGCCGCCGGGGCCGGGCGTGACCCCGGGGGACATCTCCTTCGCCTATCCGGGGCGGATCGTGCGTAACCTCCAGGAGAGCCTGGAGCTGCTGGCCCGGGTGATCCCCGGGGTCGCCCACCCCTCCACCCTGATCTATGTGCCCGAGATCAAGTTCTACGACGTGCGCTACCCCACCAGCCTGGACCTGGAGACCAGCGTGCCCGGGCTCTTCGTGGCCGG
>JBLMWY010000344.1:0-3101 GCA_050257475.1 Bdellovibrio bacteriovorus | reverse complement strand
CCACCGTGAGATTTACGTAGAGCGAGAAGCGTTGAGCCATGTAGCCGATGCGCCCCCGGGCCTTGGCGGCGGCGTGGCGCAGGTCGTGCCCCGCCACCTCGAGCTGCCCCGCGGAGGCGGGGAGCAGACCGCACAGCATGCGGAAGGTGGTGGTCTTGCCGGCCCCGTTGGCACCCAGAAGGCCGAACACCTCGCCGCGGCGGACCTCGAAGCTGACCCCCTTGACCGCGAGGAAGTCCCCGAAGGCGCGCTCCGCCCCCTGCACCCGGATCACCGGCCCGTCGCCGGCGGCGCCGGGCACCGGCGGCAGCGCGGGCGCCTGCGCCGGGGAGGGGCCGGGCCCCCGGCCCAGCCGGCTGACGAAGGCGTCCTCGAAGCGCGGGGCAACCGGCTCCACCTCGGGGGGGCCGTCACCCGCGATTGCCGAGAGGTCCGGGGGCCCCGCCTCGTGCATGACGACCCGCACCCGCTCCCCGGCGATGAGGGCGTCCACCACGCCGGGCAGCCCGGCGAGTCGCGTCTGAAGACGCCGCTTGGGGATCCCCGGGACCTGGACCTGGAAGACCCGGCCCTCAAGGGGCTGGCTGAAGGAGGCGGGGGTCCCCTCCCCGAGCAACCGGCCCTGGTGCAGCAGGATCACCCGGTCGCAGCGCTCGGCCTCGTCCAGATAGGCGGTGCTGAGCAGCACGCTCATGCCCTGGTCCCGCACCAAGCGGTAGACGATGGCCCAGAGCTCCCGGCGCGACACCGGGTCCACCCCGACGGTGGGCTCGTCGAGGAGCAGCAAGGGCGGGGGGCGCACCAGGGTGCAGGCGAGCCCGAGCTTCTGCTTCATGCCCCCCGAGAGCCTTCCGGCCAGGCGCCGGGTGAAGGGGGCGAGGCCCACCAGGCGCAGGAGCTCGGCGTAGCGCCCCGGGCGCTCCGGCAACGGGACCCCCTGGAGGTCGGCGTAGAGGTCGAGGTTCTCCTGGACGCTCAGGTCCTCGTAGAGCCCGAAGCGCTGGGGCATGTAGCCGATGGCGGACTGCACCGCCAGGGGCCGCTCCGGGGCCTCGATCCCCAGCACCCGAAGCGACCCCGAGTCCGGCCGCAGGAGGGCGGCACAGAGCCGCATCAGGGTGCTCTTGCCGGCCCCATCCGGCCCGATGAGCCCCGTGACCTGCCCGGCCCGCACCGACAGCGATACCCCCTCAAGGGCCTGGACGGTGCGGCCGCCCGGGTGGAAGGCCTTGCTGACGCCCTCCAGGGTCAGGGCAGGGCCGGTGCGCTGCGGGGCGTCCACGGGACGAGCCCAGACCTAGGGCGCGCAGGGTGCGGCGCCCTCCGCCCCGGGGCCGGCGGGCGGCGGCTGGTCGAGGGGGATGGTAACTGTGGCCGGCATGCCGAGCCTCAGCTCGTCCTCTGGGTTGCAGACGAAGACGCGCACCTGGTAGACGAGCCGGGTGCGCAGGTCCGAGGTCTCCACGTTCTTGGGGGTGAACTCGGCCGTTGGGGAGATGAATCCTACCCAGCCCTGGTAGACCTTGTCCGGGAAGCTGTCGGTGCGCACTCCGGCCCGGGCGCCCGGCACCACCCGGCCCAGGTCCGGCTCCGGCACATAGGCACGCACCCACAGCGGATTCATGAGCGCCAGGGTGAGCACCGGGGTCTGGGGCGAGGCCATGTCCCCAGGCTGGAGGATGCGCTCGCGCACCACGCCCGCGGCGGGGGCGGTGAGGGTCGCGTCGGCGAGCTGCGCCCGGGCCAGGTCGAGGTTCGCCTGCTGGGCCTGAAGCTGGGCCCGAGCCTGGGCGATCTCCTCCGCGCGGGCGCCAGCCTCGGCCAGAAGATAGGTCTGCTCTGCCGCCTGGGCCTCCGCCTCCGCCGCGTCCGCGGCGGCCCGGGCCTGGTCCACGTCTTCCGGGGAGGCGAGTCGCTGCTGGCCGAGCTTCTCCTGGCGCGAGAAGGTGATCTGGGCGGTACGCGCCCGGGCCTTGAGGGCATCCGCCTGGGCCCTGGCGCGCCGGATCTCCTCGGGCCGGCTACCGGCCTCGAGCACCGCCAGGACCTGACCCTGGGCCTGCACCTGGGCCTCGGCCGCCGCCACCGCCGCCTCGAGCTTGTCGGTGCGCAACCGCCCCAGGACCTGTCCGGGCTCCACCCGATCGCCCTCCTCGACCCGGATCTCCGCGATGTGCTCCGTGGCCGCGAAGGCCAGGTTCACCTCCCGGACGTCCACGTTGCCGTAGAGCGTCAGGACCGAGCTGGGCCCCACCGCCTCTTCGGAGTGGGTCCACCAGTAGACCCCGCCGGCGATGACGGCCAAGACCGGCAGCAGGATCAGCGGCTTCTTGCCCATGGCTCGCCCTCAGGAATCAACGGGCTCGTGCCCTTGCCGGCCAAGCGGCGCCGGATCGCCGCCCGATAGCCCTTAGGATACCCTCAGCCGCGCGGCCTTGGCCCGGATCCGGTGCTCCCAAAGTCCGGGAGAGACCTGCTTAGGAACCGGAGCCCGTGTTCGAGACCGCCGGGCAGAGACTCAGACAGCGCCGCCGTACAAGGCAACTGCAAAGGATCCAAGACGATGACACCAAAAAAAACCCGGCACCTTCGACCCTCGTTGGCGACATAGTGCTGCAGCGGTTCAACTGGATCGCCGCGGCCATCCTGCTCCTCGGCTCCCTCGCCTTTTGGGGCATCGCCGAGGAGTTGATGGAGGGAGACATCCTGCGCCCGGACGAGCGGATCCTGCTGGTCATGCGTGCCCCCGGGGACCCGTCGCAGCCCATCGGTCCTGCCTGGGTGGAGGAGGCCTTCCGGGATTTCACCGGGCTCGGCGGGGTCGGGGTGCTGGGACTCCTGACCGCGGCTACCCTGGGCTATTTGTGGCTCCAGGGGTTGCGACGCGCGGCCCTGTACGTATTGCTCGCCATCTGCGGCGGCCTGCTGCTCAGCCTGGCCCTCAAGGCCGGCTTCCACCGCCCGCGCCCAGACCTGATCTCCTAGGAACACTTTACACTGGCTTGAGAACAGAGGACCGATTCCGGCGGTGGAGATCTAGGTCGATATCATCAGGCAAGACTAAGCTCAGGCACGACATCCAACACGGTCGGGCCACCACG
>JBLMWY010000343.1:0-3141 GCA_050257475.1 Bdellovibrio bacteriovorus | reverse complement strand
GGGCGGCGGTTCAGCACGACGTCCTCGACCGCGTCGCGCAGCTCGGCCGGCAGGTTGTCGTACACCGCGAGCTGACCGGCGTTGACGATGCCCATGTCCATCCCGGCCTGGATAGCGTGGTAGAGAAAGACGGCGTGGATGGCCTCGCGCACCGGGTTGTTGCCGCGGAAGGAGAAGGAGACGTTGGACACGCCGCCCGAGACCTTGGCATAGGGCAGGTGGGCCTTGATCCGGCGGGTCGCCTCGATGAAGTCCACCGCGTAGTTGTTGTGCTCCTCGATCCCGGTGGCCACCGCGAAGATGTTGGGGTCGAAGCAGATGTCCTCGGGCGGGAAGCCGATCTCGTCGACCAGGATTCGGTAAGCGCGCTCGCAGATGGCGAACTTGCGGTCCTGGGTGTCGGCCTGGCCCTGCTCGTCGAAGGCCATCACCACGACGGCCGCCCCGTAGCGCAGGCACTTCTTGGCTTGCTCGCGAAAGGCGTCCTCGCCCTCCTTCATGCTGATGGAGTTGACGATGCACTTGCCCTGGACACACTTGAGCCCCGCCTCGATCACCTCCCACTTGGAGGAGTCGATCATGACCGGCACCCGGGCGATGTCCGGCTCGGCGGCGATCAGGTTCAGGAAGCGGGTCATGGCCGCCTGCGAATCCAACATCGCCTCGTCCATGTTGATGTCGATCACCTGGGCCCCGTTCTCCACCTGGTTGCGGGCCACGTCCAGCGCCGCTTCGAAGTCGCCCTTCAAGATCAGCTTCTTAAAGGCGGCGGAGCCGGTGACGTTGGTGCGCTCGCCGACGTTGATGAAGCTGGCTCTTTGGGTCATGGGGGATATCCGCGGCCGCGGGTGGTGAGCCACCCGCGGTTAGGTGGTGATCGGGGGCCGGACGGGCGGCTCTCGTCGTCCGCCCGGCGTAACGCCTACGGAATCATACCCGCACGACGTTGCCCCCATACAGCGCGACGATGGGATCCCGGGTAAGCAGATGCATGGGCTCGGTCTGGGCCTGGGCCACCAGCAGTCGGTCGAAAGGGTCCCGATGGTGGGGCGGCAATCCCTCAACGGCCGCCGCATGCTCCGTCGTCACCGGGAGCAGGTCATAGCCCGACGCGCGAAACCATCCCAGGGCCGCCCCCCTGAGATTGGCATATCACCCCGCCCGAGGGCGTGCTTGATGGCAATCTCCCAGACAGAGGCCGCGCTGACGGCGACCCGATGGATCGGGTCTTCGATCAGTGCCCTGGCCTCGGGCGATAACCTCGGGTCATCCACCAAGGCCCACAGGGCGACGTGGGTATCGAGCAGCAGCCTCACGGGTTCGACTCGCCGTAAAACAGGCGCTCTACCTCGGAATTGCTGTCGTCGATTAAACCGGCTACTCGGAACCGTCCCTTGGCGACACCGATCCGACGTTGGGCCGGCTGGGCTTCCAGGGGCACCAGCCGCGCGACCGGACGTCCATTGCGGGCGATGACGATCTCCGACTCAGCCCCGGACTCCACCTGCTCCACCAAGCGGGAGAGATGGATCTTGGCCTCCAAGATATTCACGGTCGGCATGGAGCGCAGCTCTCTGGTCAAGTCTGGTCAGACGATAGTGCTGCGGTGTCGCCCTGCCAAGGCCCGGGCAGGGCGTCAACCGGGCGCGGTCTCGGTCCGGGCTCGCCCCAGACGCGGCCAAAGGAACCCGGTCCGGGCCCGATAGGCGGCATACTCGGGCAGGGTCCGCAGGAACTTGCGCTCCTCGATCTTGGCCCGGGCCACCTGGAGGGCCACCGAGGGGATTAGGAGCCAGAATCCCGCCGGCGTGGCCGAGAGGATGGCGATCCCCAGCACGTGGATGATCTCGCCCAGATAGAGGGGGTGGCGGATGCGCCCATAGGGACCCGTGGTCACCAGGGTACGGACCGCGGCCCGCAGCCCGAAGGAGCGCTTGAGGTGGCTCAGGGACCAGATGCTGAAGCTGACCCCGATGAATCCGACCACGAAGCCGAGCATGCTGAGATAAAAGGGGTAGAGTGGGGTGAGCGAGCGCAGCCAGGCCAGGGTCTCGGGCGCGTAGCCGGGCAGGTGCTGGCGCACCTGGGGGAAGGACAGCAGGGTGAAGCCGATCACCGGCAGGAAGACCGTCGCCAGGGGAAAGACGTTCTCCCAGGGCCCCTCCGGGCGGCTCCTGGCCTCGGAGCGGACAATGAAGCTGTAGAAGACCAGGGCGTCGAAGGCGATGGCCGTGACGAAATAAAGCAGATAGGAGAGCTTGTTAACGAGCTGGTAGCTGACCCCCGGCGGATAGGCGCCGAGCTCATCCAGGTTGCGTAGCAGATCCCAGAGCTGGGGGTTAGCGCTTAGGAAGAGCCAGAGGGCATAGAGCTTGGCGCCTACGATGAGGCCAAAGACCAGGATGGGGGCCCCGTCGCGTCTGAGCTTCGATCGGTCCATGAAGTTTGATGTGGGTCGCTGGCGGTTGAAACAGGGCGCTAGTGTGCCTCCGAAACCAGACCTTGGCGACCGTGGCAGTCGGCGGCACTTCCCTGTGCGCGCGCCGGACTTGGTCGGGTCCCGTCAGGAGCGCTCGTTCAGCCACCGCCCGATGGCGGGGGTGACCTCCTTCTGGGCCTTGCCGCTGACGTAGATACCGATGTGGCCACCGGGGAAGGCGAGCTCCGTGTAGTCGCCGCTGGAGGTGAGGCCCTTGAGGGCCTTTGAGGCGTCCGGCGGGACCAGGTGGTCCTGCATGGCGAAGATGTTCAGCACCGGGCAGGTGATGTGCTTCAAGTCCACCAGGTCGTCCCCCAGCAGGACCCCGCCGTTAATGAAGCCGTTGTGCTGGTAGAAGTCCTTGATGAACTGGCGGAAGGTCTCCCCCGCCTGGTCGGGGCTGTCGAAGATCCACTTCTCCATGCGCAGGAAGTTCTTCACCTTATCCGGGTCGTCCAGCATGTCGACCATGTTGATGTACTTCTGGCCCGTGAGGCTGAAGGGCTTGAGCGAGAGGAAGGTCCAGTTGAGCAGCTCGCCCGGGATGTTGCCCATGGTGTCGACCAGCAGGTCGACGTCGAGGTGCTGCGCCCAGCCGGAGAGCATGTTGTCGGCGGTCTGGAAGTCGACCGGCGTGACCATGGTGACGAGGTTCTTCACCT
>JBLMWY010000342.1:0-2651 GCA_050257475.1 Bdellovibrio bacteriovorus | reverse complement strand
AGGGCGGGGGACCCAATGCCGGGTCCCCCGCCCTCGACTCAGCCCCCCGGACCCACCCCGCGCGGGACGCGGGGTGTGGCAGCCGCCCTTCAGGCAGCCGCCCGAAGCTCCAACCCCGCAGGCCAAGCCGCGAGGCGACGGCGCTCCTGCTCCAGGTCGATCGCGAACAGGCCGCCCAGGACGCCCAAGGCCTCGTCGAGGCTCTGGCACTGCCACTCACTGGTCACGGTGCGGCAGGTCCAATCCTCCACGTGGTAGCAATAGTGCCCACCCCTGGCGGCCGCCTCGGCGTCGTAGCGGAGCTGGAAACCCGTGCTGGTCTTGGGATCCCACTTGTAGCGAATTTGGTTGTGGTCTTGGCTCAACATCTCGGACCTACCTCTTGATCTAGTTCAGCGGCTCGGGCGGGACCGGCCCCTCGGGCCCATGTCTCTGCCGGTGTCGATTTGGATGGAACACACCCTCGGGGCTGTATCCTCAATGTCACAAATCGTCTCTCACGGCTCAAGTCTAGTACCAAAATGAAACAATGGACAACCCCAAGAAGACACAAATGCCCGCTAACTATCCGAAACGTATAGGTGTCGACACTTTTTACCGTGCCATGACAGCCATTCGGGAGCCACCGCCTCTGTATCCAAAAGCACACATCGGCGCCAAGAACAGACCGCCCGGGGCTTGCCGCGCACCGCTCGTCGGCGACCTGTTGCACTGAAGATACGATTGAGCGGCAGCGCACCTTGCCGACGCGGGCGGTCGAGGCGCGGGTAGGGGGGATCTAAGGGGCGACGAGCGGTCCTGACTGGGCGACGACGAGGCCGCGACACGCGGCCCTTACTGGGTCCGATTCCAACCCAGTCCGAGGGGATCCGCGGGGTCGACGTGCTCCATGAAAGGCAGCTTACGGTCGCTGTGGGTGACCTGATACATGAGCCCCATCCAGTTGCCCACCACCCCCTCGGCGGTGTCGTGCCAGGTGTTGTCCAGGCGCCAGGTGATGAGGCCCTCGGGCAGGGGGGGCGGCTCCTGGGCCCGCTCCATGGCCAGGCGCACGCGGCCCTGGTGCTCGTCCAGGATGGCCCGCGACTGCAGGCAGAAGTAGTGCTCCGGAAAGGGCGGGTAGTCCGCCCGCTCGCCGGCGGCGAAGCGGTTGACCTCGCGCTTGTACTCCTTGAGCAGCGAGATGGTGTCGTACTCTGGATGGCCCTGGAAGAACACCTGCCGGAAGCCATCCGCGCTCACCGCCAGGTGCACCCCGGCGTCCTCGCTCTCCGCCAGCACCCGCAGCCCGGCGGCATCGAACTGCTCCCGACCGATCTCGTTGAAGCGGGAATGGGGTACGTCGAACAGGGTGTTGACCGTGCCCACCAGCGGATGGCCACGCTCCACCACCCGGTGGGGATAGACCCCCCAGCGCTTGAACCCCAGGGGGCGGCGCCGCTGGCCGTAGCGGAACTGGAGCACCGCATGGGTGGCAAGACAGGAGCAGAGGGTGGAGCTGACATTGTCCCAGGCCCAGGCCACCACCTCGATCAGGGGCCGCCAGAAGGGCTCCAGGGATAGGTCCGGTCCGGTGACATTGGCCCCGGTGATGATAAGGGCGTCGAGCCCGTCCTCCCGGATGCGCTCGAAGGGCTCGTAATAGCGCCGCACGTGCTCCTGGGCCTTGGTCGAGCGCGGCAGAGACTCCAGGGTGAAGGGGTGGACATAAAACTGGGCGATCTGGTTGCTCTGACCGATGAGCCGGAAGAACTGGCGCTCGGTGGCCTCCAGCGCGGCGTCGGGCATCATGTTCAGCAGCCCGATGTGGAGCTCCCGGATGTCCTGATGGAGCGCCCGGTCCGGGTCCAGGATGTTGTGCCCCGCCGCCCTCAGATGGGCGAAGGTAGGCAGGTCATTGTGGGCGACAATCGGCATGGTGGCGCTCGGTCACTCGGTCTCGGCGCGGGCGATGGCGGTCTCCAGGAGACCAAGGAAGTCCTGCTCGTCGCGCACCTGGGCTACCTCCTGGGAGGAGACGGTATAGCCATGGGGACGGGCGATGGCCTCGTAGCGCGGCACCCGGGAGTGAAAGAGCCGCGGAAAGACCCAGCGCGTGAAGTCGTCGGGGTCGATCTGGGCCACGTACTCCAGCTCGCGGGCGGAGAGATAGTCCCTCACCGCGGTGCGCAGGAACTCGGGGCGGTAATAGAGCGGCTTGGGATCGGCCTGGGCCCGCTGGATGAGCTTGATCTCGTCCGACTCCGGCACCCGGATGTAGAGGATCAGGCTGTGCGCCGCCAGCAAGTCGATGACCCGCGGCTCGTCGAGCTCGCACAGGCTGCCCCCCACGTCGTTGACCAGATGGGCATAGCCGTAGATCTCCTGGGCCTTGCGGATGAAGTCCGGCACGTCGAGCATGGCCGCGATCTCCGCCTCCCGATAGAGGGCCTGGCGGCGGTTGAACTCCGCCAGCGGCAGCCCCCCAAGCTCCGGGTTGCCGAGCTTGCCCACGAAGCTCAGGACAGGCCCCAGGTCGTTCACCTTGATATTGTTGCGGATGAAGATCCAGTCGCTGCGCAGCAGGTCCCGCAGGAAGGGGTCGCGCATGGCATGGGCCTTGACCAGGTCCAGGATGTGCTCGTCCAGATAGCGGGTGCCGATGCGGTAGT
>JBLMWY010000341.1:0-2812 GCA_050257475.1 Bdellovibrio bacteriovorus | reverse complement strand
GGACCCTGCCGGGATACACCGAGGGTCCTGGAGATTAGATGGCTTGCCGCCCCGCGGTCCAGCCTTGGCCCGCTTTCGGGATTTGGGATAAGCTGCGGCCATGGCCGATCACCACGCCAATCCTCGTGTCCTGCGCGCCGCCGGGCGCTCCCTGGCGGTGTTGGAGATGCTGGGCCTCGCCGTCATCGCGTTTGCCACCCTGGTGGCGGGGGTGGAGGAGGTCGCCAAGATGATCGGGGCGCGCAAAGTCACCCTGGCCGACCTTCTGCTCCTGTTTATCTACCTGGAGGTCCTGACCATGGTGGCGGTGTACCTGGAGTCCGGCGCCCTGCCCATCCGGATGCCCCTGTATATCGCGATGGTTGCCTTGGCGCGGCATCTGATCCTGGACATGAAGGAGATGAGCGAGTGGGCCATCATCGCCACCTCCGTCGCCATCCTGGTGATCGCCATCGCGGTGTTGGCGATCCGCTTCGGCCATGTGCGCTTCCCCTATGAGCCCCTCTACAAGGACTCGACCCATCGGGTGAAGAACGAGTGACCGGGCCTCAGGCCCCGTCCAGCCCCCGCAGCAGGCGTCTTGGAAATCCGGGTCCGCCGTAGATCAGGCCCGTGTAGACCTGGATCAGGTCGGCCCCCGCCGCCAGCTTCGCCCGGGCGTCCTCGGGCGACAGGATCCCCCCCACCCCGATGAGGACGGGCTCGTGCCCCAAGGCCTCGCGCACCCGCCGCAACAGCTCGGTGCTGCGTGCGAACAGCGGGCGCCCGGAGAGCCCCCCGCTCAGTCCCACGGTAGGGCTGCGCAGCCCATCGAAGCGTACCGTGGTATTGGTCAGGACGAGACCGGCGCAGCCTGACTCCAGGGCCGCCCGGGCGCAGTCGATGGCGTCCGCGTCGGCCAGATCCGGGGCCAGCTTGACCAACAGTGGCCTGGGGGTCTCAAGCCGCTGATTGAGCTCTTGGATCGCCGCGACGATGCGCCGCACCTCCTCGACCCTCTGCAGGTCCCGCAGGCCGGGGGTGTTCGGGCTCGAGATGTTCACCACCACGTAGTCCGCGAGCTCGCCCAGGAGCTCGAAGCTCCGTCGGTAATCCTGGGCCGCCTCTTGCGCGGGGGTGACCTTCGACTTGCCCAGGTTGACCCCCAGCGGCACCTCAAGGACACCTTGGGAGCGCAGCCGCGCCAGCCGTACCGCCAGGGCCTCGGCCCCGGCGTTATTGAACCCCATGCGATTGACGATGGCGTCATCGGGCGGCAGCCGGAACAGCCGTGGCCGGGGGTTGCCGGGCTGGGGCAGGGCGGTCACGGTGCCCACCTCCAGGAACCCGAAACCCAGCGCCTGCCAGGCGGGGATCGCCCGACCGTCCTTGTCGAGACCCGCGGCCAAACCCACCGGATTGGGGAAATCGAGGCCCATGAGCTGCCGCCGGAGCCCCGGCGCTCGGGCCGGATCCGCCGCCGAGGGGTGGTGCATGAGGCGAGCCGGCAGGCGTGCCAGGGCCCCGATGGTCAGGTCATGGGCCAGCTCCGGGTTGAGGCGGAAGACGAGGGGCCGCACCAGGCCCCACCAGCCGAGGTTGTCTTTTGGGTTTGACACGGTGCTCGGGTCGGGACGCGGAGGCGATGGAGGGAGTTCGCCCAGTGGTCCCATTCTACCCCCTGGTCGGGCGGAGTCTTCAGGACTCGATCATCTGCTCCAGGCTGTGACCGGGTCGCACCATGGGGAGCACGTTCTCCGCCTGGTCCACCCAGCAGTCCACCAGCACCGGGTGGTCGTCTGCCAGGGCCGCGGCGATGCCGGCCTCCAACTCCGCATGGGTGCGAATGCGCAGGGTCCTGAGGCGCGGATAGACGTACTTGAGGCCCGTCAGGTTGGGAATCTGGCGACGGCAGCCCGACTCCATGTCGGTGCAGTCGGGGTCGCACTCGGCGGTGCGGGCGAGACAGGTCTCGTAGTGGTGGCCGCCGTCCATCATGTCCTCCCACTGGCGCACCATCCCCAGGAAGCTGTTATTCAGCACGAAGATCTTGATCGGGATGCGGTGGGCCACCACGGTCCCGAGCTCCTGGATGTTCATCTGGAAGCTCCCGTCCCCATCGATCAGCACTACCGGCCGGCTGGGGTCCGCGAACCAGGCCCCGATGGCCGCCGGCAGGCCGAACCCCATGGTCCCCAGACCCCCCGAGCTGACCCACTGGCGGGGCCGCTGGAAGCGGTAGTACTGGGCGGCCCACATCTGGTGCTGGCCCACCCCGGTCACCAAGGTGGCGTCGCCCCCCGTCTGCTCGGAGATCGCCTCGATCACCGCTTGGGGTTTGAGGCCCCCCTTGAGCCTAGGGCCGCTGGGCAGATAGGGCTTGGGCATCTGGCGGCGCCACGCGGCGACCTGAGTCATCCATTCCGGATGGGAGGCGGCCATGCCGGAGCTCAGGGCGTGGTCCAGAAACTGGTTCAGGTCCGCCGCCAGGTGCAGGTCGGTGGCGACCGTCTTGTCTATCTCCGAGGGGTCTATGTCGACATGGGCAATGCGCTTGCCGGCGGCGAAGCCACGCACCGCCACGCGGTCGTCGAAGCGTCCACCCAGGGTCAGGATCAGGTCCGCGTCCCGTAGTGCATAGTTCGCCGGGATGCTGCCGTGCATCCCGGGCATGCCGAGGAAATGGGGTGACTCGAAGGGGACGGCCCCCAGGGCATTGAAGGTGGTGGTCACCGGCGCGTCGAAGCGCTGGACGAAGCGCCGCAGCGCCTCCGAGGCTTCGGCGTGGATGATGCCGCCGCCGGCCTTGACCACCGGCTTTTGGGCCCGCTCC
>JBLMWY010000340.1:0-10184 GCA_050257475.1 Bdellovibrio bacteriovorus | reverse complement strand
TCGAAAAGTACAAAGAGGCTTGTCAGAGATTCTTTGCGGAGCTCGATTCGTATGCCCCGCGGCTACGGACGCTTCTCACTGAGAATTTCCAGATTATCGGGAATAAAAAGCCGAAAACCGCTATCGCTTAGGTATACCCAATACCGACCGGGTCGCTGCGAACCGAGGCATTGGCGATCCGCAGGTATTCGTAGCAGATGAAGATCTCCGAAATCTTGGCGATGCTCAAAGAAGACGGATGGTATTTGGTCGCCATGAGAGGAAGCCATCGTCCGTTCAAGCACCCGACCAAACCAGGTCGCGTGACGGTCCCTGGAAAGCCCAACGATGATCTGGCGCCGGGAACCAAGAGTAGCATCTTCACGCAAGCCGGCTGGAAGTGAGATTATGCGCTACGCAATCGTCATAGAAAAGGCAGAAGGCAACTTTTCTGCCTACGTCCCTGACCTTCCCGGTTGCATCGCCACGGGGACCTCTGTCGAGGAGGTCGAAAAGGAAATCAAAGAGGCCATCGCATTCCACTTGGCGGGTATGCGAGAAGATGGATTGACACCTCCCGACCCGCGAAGCCAGGTGGAGTATGTCGAGGTCGCTGCCTAAGGACAATTCAGCGGACGCACCAAATGCGCGCGCCGCCGATTTGCGGCGATGAGCGGCCGCCAACAATCATGCATCAATCTATTCGTGAAAGCGAAGGACGACATTGAAGCCAATGATGGCATGTGCGAGGAATATGATTTCGCCAGCATGAAGGGCGGAGCTCGCAGAAAGGTAACTGTTCACGTCTCCTCTGCAAGACAGTACTCGAGGCGCATAGCCGAAATCAACCTTCCCATTGCCGCGGCGCCGATCCAGTACAGCGCAACGCGATCGCTGGCGAAAGAGCAGACGTCTGTCACCCGGAGACGCGGTGCAGAGAACGTTCAAGGTCGGGAGACATGCCGCGCGCGCTTGACCAGCAGCCGGGCCCGGCGGCGCTCGCGATCCTCGCCAAACGGCAGGGCCTCGGTCAGGGTCAAGGCGCACTCGAGGTCCCGCGAACGGTGCTCGTGGTAGCCGGCCAGGGCGACCCTGGCCTGGAGATTCCCAGCAGCCTCCAGGGATTCCCAGATCGCGACCGACTCGGCCCACCGGCCCGCACGCCGATAGAGGGCGGCCAGGTCCAGGAGTCCGGTCGGCTCGAGGGAGCGGCGGTGGCCAGCCAGGATTTCTAGGGCGAGATCCAGGCGGCCTCGCTCGCGATGGTGGGCGGCGACCGCTCGCACCTCGGCACCGTGGGTCGCCGGATCGGCATAGACGGCGTCCATCCGGGGCAGAAGCCCGGCGAGGGAGCAGAGGTCCAGCCGGTTGTGGCGCAGGACCCGGGCCAAGGGGGACGTCTCGCCCCGGCGCAGCCAGCCGAGCCAGGCCAAGGGGGAGGCGGCGCCGGGCAGATCGTCCTGGCGGTCGAGACCGAGGAGCCGCGACTCCGCGGTGGCGAGCCGGCAATCAGGCCAGCAACGGCCGAAGACCCGGCGAACCGGCGCCAGCAGGTCCAGATGGGGCAGACCGACGAGGGGATCGGGCAGACCCGCCAGCCGGAAGCGGGTGGCGAGCAGGGGGGCGTCGAAGGCCTTGCCGTTGTAGGTGAGGAGCCGCGCCGGACGGGCGAGCTCGGCGCCGACCGCCTCCAGGTAGGCAGGCTCCGCATCCAGCCGGGTGAGCAGGATCTGGCGCAGGACCCAGCCCTGCCACGTCTGGCGCAGGACGCCGGTCAGGAAGGCCCAGGTCCCGGTCCCGCCGGCCAGCCCGCTGGTCTCGGTGTCGAGGCAGAGCCACGTGGACGGCGGATCCCCGCTGGCGCAATCGGCTGGTAGGGGCAGGAAGCGCGGCTCGTCTGAGGCAGAGAGCCGGAATCGGCCATGGCGCAGACGCGGGTCGAGACACCGCTCGATGCGGAGCACCCCGGGGCTAAGCACCTGCGCCCCGAGGCAATCGGCGAGGGCCCCCTCGTCCGGCGAGCAGACACGTGACGACCCGCCGCGACTAGGCGCCAGACGCCGCAGGCGCTCCGTCAGGCTGGGTCCTCGGGGCTCAGATCCCCCGGAGGCGACCTCGGCGGGGGCGGCGACGGGCCCCCGTTCTAGCCCTCTGAGCCGCCGGAGCCGCGCCTCAAGCCCCAAGGGCCTGGTCCCCGCCGTCGATGCACGCCGGCTGGATCGGCGGCTGTAGGGCCTCGATCTCCCCCAACCCGGACCCGCCCAAGAGCCCCAGCACCCTCAGGGCCGCGGCCCGCGGGGTGATGGGCCGATCCGCGTCCCCCGGCAGGGCTGGACCCACGCAGGCGGGGCAGCCGGCGGCGCAGGTGCAGGCGGTGACCAGATCCAGAGCGTCCCGCACCAGGGTGTCGGCGGCGTCGTAGAGGGGCGCTGAGAGTCCGATGCCGCCCGGGTAGTTGTCGTAGAGGAAGAGGGTGGGCTCGAAGCGGGCGATCTGACCGGCCTCGGCCGGGGCATTGTCCGGACCTCGGAGCTGGCCGCGCCCGTCCGCGCCCGCCACCGCAAACCAGGTCCCCTGGCCGTCCCCAACGGCCCGTCCCAGGTCCCGGACCTCCGCCATGGCGCGCAAGGCCGCCACATGGTGCAGGGCATAGGCGGCGCCCAGGAAGCCCTCGATGGCCTGCTGTCGATCGGGCAGGGCCGATGCCAGGGCATCCGGCTCCGCCTGCCACCAGAGGGCCGTGGTATGCAGCTCCTGGTCCGGCAGGTCGATGGTGCCGTAGCCGATGTTGTCGTGGCTGTAGTAGCGGATCTTCTTGTAGCCGGGATAGCGGCGCACCAGGTGGACCTCGCCGTGGGCGACCGCGCCGGTGGCGGGGATAGCCCCTTCGACGGCGCTCACCCGGCCCTCGAAGCGATCCAGGACCTTCAGGCGCGTGTAGTCGATGGCGTCCGTGTAGTAGTCGGCCCGCGTGCGGGTGACGAAGGCCTTGCGGCCGGGCCAGTCCAGACGCTCCACCTGGTAGGGCTGAGATTGGATCATGTAGATGGCCCCGACGTAGAGAGTGCCGGGGGCGCTGGTGTAGTCCACCTCGGCGATGATGGTCTGGGCCCCGCCGGTGATGTCGACGACCACGAAGTTGCCCTCCGCCACCGAGCGCAGTGAGACCTTGTTGGCCGGGTAGCTGTCCGCCACCCAAAACCAACGGTCCCCCTGGTGCTGCAGCAGCCCCTCATCCCGCAGATACGCCAGCATCTCCTGCAGGTCCTCGGCCCCGAAGCGCTCCCCGTCCCGGAACGGCAGCTCGAAGGCGGCGCAGCGCACGTGATCGAGCAGGATCAGGAGCTGGTCTGGATGGATCAGGGCCCGCTCCGGGGAGGCCCCGAAGAAGAACTCCGGGTGGCGCATCAGGTACTGATCGAGCGGATCGCTGGTGGCCACCAGGACCCCCAGGGAGGCGCGCTCCCGCCGCCCGGCACGACCCAGGCGCTGCCAGGTCGCGGCCACGGTGCCGGGGTAGCCGTTGAGGATCGCCACGTCCAGGCTGCCGATATCCACACCCAGCTCTAGGGCCGAGGTGGAGACCACCAGGTCCACCCGCCCGGCCCGCATGGCCTGCTCGGCGGCGCGCCGCTCGCTCGGCAGATAGCCCCCCCGATAGGCCACGACCCGGGGCGGGCGGCGGGGGTCCCGGTCGAAGCAATCCTTCAGGTACTTGGTGATCACCTCCACCATGAGCCGGGAGCGGGCGAAGCAGATGGCCTTGAGCCCGATCTTGGCCGAAAGGCGGGCGATGCGGGTGGTCTGGGAACGGGCGGAGGCGCGGATCCCCAGGTCCGGATCGATGACGGGCGGGTTCCACAGCAGCAGATGGCGCTCCCCCTGGGGGGCTCCGCTCTCGGTGATGGCCGTCACCGACTCGCCGCACAGCCGGCCCGCCAGCTCCGCCGGGTTGGCGATGGTGGCGGAGGTGAAGAGGAAGCTGGGGCTCACCCCGTAGAAGCGGCAGATGCGCCGCAGCCGACGGAAGACATTGGCCACGTGCGAGCCAAAGACCCCGCGGTAGCTGTGGAGCTCATCCACCACCACGAAACGCAGGCCCTCGAAGAACTGGGCCCACTTGGTGTGATGGGGCAGGATCGCCTGATGCAGCATGTCCGGGTTGCTGACCACGATGTCGCCCCGGGTGCGCACCGCCTTGCGTGCGTCCCCCGGGGTGTCGCCGTCGAAGGTGTAGGCACGAAGCCCCAGGGTGGCGGCCCGGTTCAGCTCGGAGAGCTCCGCCACCTGGTCCTGGGCCAGGGCCTTGGTGGGGAAGAGATAGAGCGCCTTGGCCCCCTCTTTGAGGCAGGCGTCCAGAACCGGCAGGTTGTAGCAGAGGGTCTTGCCCGAGGCGGTAGGGGTGGCCACCACCAGGTGCCGGCCAGCCCGCGCCAGGTCATAGGCCTGGCGCTGATGGCTGTAGAGGCGGCGGATCTCCCGGGCCTGGAGTGCGGCCTTGAGGCGCGGGTCGAGGTCTGGCGGCAGCTCGGCCCAGCGGGCGGTAACGGCAGGCCGGGTCAGCTCCCCGGCGATGCGGCCCGGATAGCGCGCGGCGAGGCGCCCCTTGAAGCGAACGGCAGGCCCCTCCGCGGGGATCCGGTCGGGCATGAGATCGGGAACCGAAGCAGGCAGGGACATGGCGGTGTTCCGGATGGCTGGAGCTAAGGCGAGTGTCCACTCGCCAGTGGCTCAAATCCTGAGCCCGCCCTCACCCCGCGGGGCACACCAGGCTAAAATGCCGATCCGACCCCCCGCTCAGGCATCGAGGAGACCAGATGGCCCTGTATCAGATCTACGGCATCGGCAACGCGCTGGTGGACATGGAATACGAGGTGGATTACGCGGACCTGGAGACCCTGGGGGTCGAGAAGGGGGTCATGACCCTGGTGGACGAGGCCAAGCAACTGGAGATCATGCTGCATCTGGCCTCCCGCCCCCACCAGCGGGGCTCCGGGGGCTCCGCCGCCAACACGGTGATCGGGCTCGCCCAGCTCGGTGGGCGGGGCTTCTACTCCTGCAAGGTCGCGGACGATGAGCTCGGCCACTTCTACATGCGGGACCTGGCCGAGGGGGGCGTGGACACCAACAACCATACGAAAAAGGACCAGGGGCACACGGGTCGCTGCGTGGTCCTGGTTACCCCCGACGGCGACCGCACCATGTGCACCTTCCTGGGTGTGAGCGGCAACCTCTCCCGCCAGGAGCTGGTACAGGATGCCCTACTGGAATCGGACTGGTTCTACACGGAGGGCTACCTGGTCACCTCCCCCTCCGCCCGGGCCCTGGCCGTCGAGGCCAAGGCCATGGCCCAGTCCGTCGGGGTGCGAACCGCCCTCTCACTCTCCGACCCGAACATCGTGAGGCACTTCCGGGTGGGGCTCCTGGAGATGATCGGCTCTGGGGTGGATCTCATCTTCGCCAACGAGCACGAGGCCAAGGGAATGGCCCAGACGGACGACCTGGATTCGGCCGTGGAGCTTCTGCAGACCATGTGCCGGCAGTTCGCCATCACCCGAGGGCCCCAGGGGGCCGTACTGTGGGACGGCCGGGACTTGATCGAGATCGCCGGGGTGAAGGTGGACGCGGTGGACACCGTGGGGGCTGGAGACATGTTCGCCGGGGCCTACCTGTACGGCCTCACCCAGGGATGGGGGCATCGGCGGGCCGGGGAGCTCGCGGCCGCCACCTCCGCCAAGCTCGTCACCAGCCTGGGACCCCGGATCTCCCGGGACGAGACCCAGGCCGTGCTGAAAGTCTTCCTTTGACGCTTGCGCATAAGGAACCCCAACCCGAGCGACCCCTGCACCAACCAGAGCCGGAGCCGGCCCATGCCAGTCTACGAGTGCTACTGCCCCGACTGTCACACCATCTTCAGCTTCTTCTCCAGACGGGTGGACACCCAAACCCGGCCCGCCTGCCCGCGATGCGGGCGACCCAATCTGGAGCGCCAGGTAAGCCTGTTCGCCATCAGCAAGGGCCGTAAGGAATCCGAGGGGAGTGGCGAGGGGGCTGACGCGGACCTCCCGCCGGGCGTCGACGAGGAGCGCTTGATGCGGGCCTTTGCCTCGTTTGAAGGGGACATGGGTGACCTGGACGATGCGGACCCGCGCCAGGCCGCGCGGATGATGCGCCGGCTCTTCGAGTCCACCGGCCTCAAGCTCGGCGACGGCATGGCAGAGGCCATGCGACGCATGGAGGCGGGCGAGGACCCAGACCAGATCGAGGCCGAGATGGGCGACCTCCTCGAGAGCGAAGACCCTTTCGCCGGGGTGTCGGGCGCCGGCCTGGGCGCACCCGAGGCCCTGCGGCGACTGCGCCGGGAGCTGCTGCCCGCGGCGCGCGACGACCACTGGTACCCCTTGAGACCCGGCGATTCGAGCCCGACCCCGCCAGACTCCCCTGCAGACGACGCCGAAGCGCGGTAGCTATCGCCCTGTCGGGCATCCGGCCGGGCCTGTGCGGCGGGGGGAACCCCCATGTTAAACTGCGGCGCGAACCTTCCCCGACCCTCGGCTAGGCAATGGCAACCCAGAAGACCTTCCTCGTGATCTCGGCCCTGGGGGAGGACCACCCCGGCATCGTCAACGCACTCTCCCGGACCATCCTGGAGCACGGCTGCAACATCGAGGACAGCCGCATGACGGTGTTGGGCGGTGAGTTCGCCGCTATGCTCCTGGTGGAGGGCAAGTGGAACACCCTGGCCAAGGTCGAGAATGCCCTGCCGGAGCTGCAGCGCCAGCTCGGCCTCACCATCATCGCCAAGCGCACCGGGGAGCGCGCCGCCGGGCGCAACCTGCTGCCCTACGCGGTGGACGTGGTGTCCATGGATCACCCGGGCATCGTCAACAACCTGGCGGGCTTCTTCGCCGACCGCAACATCAACATCGAGGACATGGCCACCAGCACCTATGCGGCGGCCCATACGGGGACACCCATGTTCTCGGTGCACATGACCGTCGGCATCCCGGCGGACATGCACATCGGGGCCCTGCGAGAGGAGTTCATGGACTACTGCGACGGGCTCAACCTGGACGCCGTCCTTGAACCCCTGAAGGGCTGACCTCAACCCTGGGTCCACCAGCCAATCCAAAGGGAGACCCAGACCCATGAGCTTGAACATCGGCGACAAGATTCCGGACATCGAGGTCCCCGCCACGGGCGGGCGCACCGTAAAGGCCTCCGACTTCAGAGGCCAGAACCTGGTCCTCTACTTCTACCCCAAGGCCAGCACCCCAGGCTGCACCCAGGAGGGACAGGACTTCCGGGACGCGGCGGAGGCCTTCGCCGCCGCCAACACCGTCATCCTCGGTGCCTCCCGGGACGGCCTCAAGGCCCAGGAGGGCTTCAAGGCCAAGCAGGGATTCCCCTTCGATCTCCTGGCCGACACGGACGAGGCCCTGTGCCGGACCTTCGACGTGATCAAGGTGAAGAAGATGTACGGCCGCGAGTCCCTGGGGGTGGAGCGCAGCACCTTCCTCATCGACTCCCAGGGGGTACTCCGCCGGGAGTGGCGCGGGGTCAAGGTGAAGGGTCACGTGGACGAGGTCCTGGCCGCGGCCCGCGAGCTCGCCGCCGCTTGATCCTCATTCGACGCATCCCTGCCACGGCCGTCGCCGGGTCGCCACCCCCAGCGACCCAAGCCAGTTTTTGGCCCCAGTCCAAGCCGCTTGCCTAGCCGGCTCCGAAGCCCTCGCTACTCGCCACTTCCCCTCATGATCAAGCGCGAAAACGACAAGACCTGTCTGTTCGTCCTCGACACCAACGTGCTGATGCACGACCCGACCTCTATCTTCCGCTTCCAGGAGCACGACATCTTCCTGCCCATGGTGGTGCTGGAGGAGCTGGACCGGGGCAAGAAGGGGATGTCGGAGGTGGCCCGCAACGTCCGCCAGGCCACGCGCTTCCTGGACCAGCTCCTGGTCAACGCCGACAAGGACGAGATTGCCGCGGGCCTGCCCATCGGTCCCATCTCGGCCAACGGCGGGGGCATCCTGCTGCCGGCCACCGGGCGGCTCTACTTCCAGACCGAGCCCCTGGACCTGCGGCTGCCGGACTCCCTGCCGGGCACGCTGCCAGACAACTACATCCTCGGCACCGCCCAGGCCCTGCGGGGCTTGAGGCCCGACCGCCAGGTGATCATCGTCTCCAAGGACATCAACCTGCGCATCAAGGCGGCGGTGCTCGGGATCCCGGCGGAGGACTACTCCAACGACCAGGTGCTGGACGACGTCACGCTGCTCTACACGGGCATGGAGGCCCTGCCGGAGGACTTCTGGGAGCACCACGAGAAGTCCGTGGACTCCTGGAAGGAGGAAGGCCGCACCTTCTACCGCATTAAGGGACCGGACGTGGCCGCCTGGTATCCGGGCCAGTGCCTCTACCTGGGGGAGGATGCGAGCTTCGAGGCCATGGTCCGCAAGAAGGCGTCGGAGTCCGAGGCTGTGATCGAGCTGGTGGACGACTATCGGCTCCCCCGCCACAACTGCTGGGGCATCAATGCGCGAAACAGGGAGCAGAACTTCGCGCTCAACATGCTGATGGACCCGGACCTGGACTTTGTGACCCTGCTGGGCACGGCGGGCACCGGCAAGACCCTGCTGGCGCTCGCCGCCGGCCTCACCCAGGTGCTGGACCGGGGCCTCTACAAGGAGATCATCATGACCCGGGTCACGGTGCCTGTGGGCGAGGACATCGGCTTCCTGCCCGGCACCGAGGAAGAGAAGATGACCCCCTGGATGGGCGCCCTGATGGACAACCTGGAGGTGCTGACCCAGCCTTCCGGGGGCGACTGGGGGCGTGCCGCCACCAACGACCTGATCCGCAACCGCATCCGCATCCAGTCGCTCAACTTCATGCGCGGGCGCACCTTCCTCAACAAGTACATCATCCTGGACGAGGCCCAGAACCTGACGGCCAAGCAGATGAAGACGCTCATCACCCGCGCCGGACCGGGGACCAAGATCGTCTGCCTGGGCAACATCGGGCAGATCGACACCCCCTACTTGACCGAGACCACCTCGGGCCTGACCTACGTGGTGGACCGCTTCAAGCACTGGCCCCACGGCGGGCACATCACCCTGATCCGCGGTGAGCGCTCGCGGCTCGCGGACTTCGCCTCCGAGGAGTTGTGAGGGGCCGCGCCGGAGCGGTCATCACCACCAACAGAACGAGGAGCCTCATGAAGATCCATGTCATCGCCCCCCTGCTGCTGGCCCTGGCCGGCCCCGCCACCGCCCTGGCCCAAGACAAGCTCAACGTGGTCTACCACGTCTCCGAGGCGGAGAAGGTCCCCTTCGTGCTCGGCAATATCCAGAACCATATCGACGGGGTCGGGGGCCCGGACAAGGTCCACATCGTCCTCGTGGCCCACGGTCCCGCCATCAACGCCTTCAACGACATCGAGGCCACCGAGCGGGTGCGCACGGGACTCGCCAAGCTGAAGGGCGAGGGGGTGGAGCTGGCCATGTGCGGCAATACCCTCAAGGGCTTCAACCTGACCCTCGATGAGCTCCTTCCTGGGTGGGTCGAGGTCCCCGAGGGTGGGGTCACCAAGATCGCCGAGCTCCAGTCGCAGGGCTACGTCTACATCCGGCCCTGATCGCGGCCCAAGCCAGTGCCGGAGGCCCGGCCCGCCACCCCGGCGCTCGAGCGCTTCGCCCGGGAGACGCTCGGCTGCCGGTGCTCGGCCGAGGTCTTCGAACGGGTCGAGGACGACCGCTCCCCCCTGCCTGGGCTGCCCGAGATTGGCCGGCGCATCGCCATCGGCGGGCGCTTGCTGATCTACCTGGCGCAGGCACCGGATGGGGTCCGGGCCGCCGAGCGCGTCCCTGTCTGGGTCCATGCCGGGCTGGCCGAGCGTGACCGGCGGGGCATGAACCGGCTGCGTCTGGTGGTCCTCCTGAAGGATCCGATCCCGACGGCGACCGCCATGGAGTCTGCCTTCGCTGGCCTGCCGGGGCTCGATGACCGGGTGCATCTCCACATCCTGCCCGCCACGGCTGCGGCGGGCATCTAACGTCCCTCATCCATCGGGCCCCCGCGCTCCTTACCATGGTCCAGTCTGACCAGAAGGCGGAACGGTCCCCGACGCGCCCCAATCGCCTCCGCGGCTGGTTGGTGAACGCGCTCCTGATCCTGTTGGTCGTCGCCGGCGTCCAGTGGTG
>JBLMWY010000339.1:0-5792 GCA_050257475.1 Bdellovibrio bacteriovorus | reverse complement strand
CCACCGCCACGGGCGCCAGCTGGAAGCCGCCGGCGCCGGTGGGCAACCAGCCTGGGAAAAACAGCGGGGCGGGTAGGGGACTGTCGATGAGGTCCCGTTTGAGCTGGGAGCAGAATTCCATGCGCCCCCGGGGATCACCGAAGATGACCGAGGGCCGGAAGATGGTCCAGCGCAGCCCAGACGCCTTGAGGGCCTCCTCCGCCTGAAACTTGGTGCGCTGATAAGGGGTGCCATCGGCGCGGACGCCGTTGGCGCTCATGAGCAGGAAACGCTCGATGCCTTGGGTTTGGGCCTCGGCGATGGTCTCCTCGACCCCGACGCGGTGCATGGCCTCGAAGGTGATTCCCTGCTGGGGATGCTCACGCAGCAGTCCGATCAGGTAGATGACCGCCTCCGTGCCCTCCAGACAACGGCCGATGGCACCCGGCTGCTCGAGGTCGCCCGGGACTATCTCACAGTCGGCCGAGCACGTCACCTTGTGGGCGCTTCCGGGCCGGACGAGCAGGCGCGGCCGATGACCATCCGCCAGCAGGCGATCCACCAGGTGGACGCCGACGAAGCCCGTCCCGCCGATCACCGCCACCTTCATGCCGCACCTCCCATCGGCCACGGGAACCCCAGAAAGACCGCGGGGGCCGAAGCCCCCGCAGCGCCGTCAGCCCTCGTCGATCCCTTCGGTGCTGGGATTGTGGATTAGGGCATGGACGCGGCTGCCGGGGCAATAGGAGTCCAGGATCTCGATATGCTCGCTCATGGCTCTGTTCCTCGCGGTTGGGATAAAACCTAGTGCAATCCTAGGTGACGGTGAGAATAGAGCCTGTCGAGAGCTTGTCAAGCTAATCCACTCATTATTTTTTCTAATAGCTTTCGCTGGCCGGTTGACTTCGGGAAGCCCCGGATCTGGGCTGGAACTTGAACGCCCTCAGGACGGCGCTGATTTGTTGGTGGACTTTGGGCAAGCGACCCGCCAAAAGGAGAGCACGCCGGATGCGGCTCGACCGGGCGACAGCAGTGGGGCGGCAACAGTCGCTCTCGCCTGATTGTTTCTGTCCAGACATTGAAAAGACGAGAGCGGCACGAATGTCCAGGGCTTATCGGGTCCGAGTCCGCTCCGCTTCACGAGGACACGCCAGTGGCAGAGCAGCACCTCATCGTCGGTGGCACCTCCGGTATCGGTGCCGCACTCTTGGATCTCCTCGTGGAGCGGGGCCACACCGTGACCCAGCTCTCTCGGCACCCGGAGAACGCGCCGAGCCACCCGAGGGTGACCAGCCTTTGCTGGGATGCCCGCCGCGACCTCTTCCCGGCCGAGCGCCTGCCGGAGACCCTGCACGGGCTCACCTACTGTCCCGGTACCATTCGGCTGAAGCCCTTCGAGCGCATATCCGAGCGGGAGTGGCTGGAAGATCTGGAGCTGAACCTCATGGGTGCCGTGCGCGCCATTCAAGGCTCGCTCAAGGCCCTGCGGCGTGCCGAGTCGGCTAGCGTGGTCCTGTTCAGCACCGTCGCGGTGGGCACCGGCATGCCGTTCCACGCCTCGGTGGCCAGCGCCAAGGGCGCCGTGGAGGGGTTGGCGCGGGCCCTTGCGGCCGAGCTGGCGCCACGTATCCGGGTGAACGTGCTCGCACCCACCCTCACAGCGACGCCCCTGGCGGATCGCCTGCTGAGCAGTCCGGAGAAACGGGCGGCGGTCGCGGAGCGCCACCCCCTGAAGCGCATCGCCGAGCCCGCTGACCTCGCCCGAGCGGCCCTCTGGCTACTGGAGGACGCCCCGCTGACCACGGGTCAGGTGATCCATGTGGACGGTGGGCTCTCGACCCTGAGGCTCAACACCTGAGCGGGCGTGGCGCCATCGCCCATGAAGACGGGTGGCGTCGAGCCAACCCGAGCCGGGAGGGCAGAGTCGCGCTGTGGCCCGCCGGTCAGCGCCTCGGGTCGGCCTCGACACCATGCAGCCGCGCTGCCTCCAGGGTGTTCTCCAACAGGCTTGCGATGGTCATGGGACCGACCCCGCCGGGGACGGGCGTGATCCAGGCGGCCCGCTCGGCGCAGGCCCGGTAGTCCACATCCCCGACCAGGCCGCCCTGCGCGGTGCGGTTGATCCCCACGTCGACGACCAGGGCCCCCGGTTTGATCCAGTCCCCCGGAACGAAGGCCGGGCGGCCGAGGGCCGCCACCAGCACGTCGGCGTTGCGCACCTTCTGCGCCAGATCCCGGGTGCGGCTGTGGCAGACAGTGATGGTGCAGCGGGCGGCCAGCAGCTCCAGCGCCATGGGGCGGCCAACGATGTTGGACTGCCCGATGATGACCGCGTCCAGCCCCTCCAGCGCGAGACCCGTGCGACCCAGGAGGGTCATGACCCCTTTGGGGGTGCACGGGCGCAGGAGCGGCATCCTCAGGGCCAGCCGGCCCAGGTTGTAAGGGTGAAAACCGTCCACGTCCTTGGTCGGCAGGATGCGCTCGGTGACCTCCTCGGCGTCCATGTGGTCGGGTAGCGGAAGCTGGACCAGGATTCCGTCGATGTGCGGATCGGCGTTCAGGCGATCGATCAGGTCCAGCAGCTCGGCCTGGCTGGTGAGGGCAGGGAGCTCGTGGAGCTCCGAATGGAAGCCGACCTCGGCACAGGCCTTGCGCTTGTTGCGCACATAGACCTGGGAGGCCGGATTCTCGCCCACCAGCACCACGGCGAGTCCCGGGGCGCGCCCGCCCGCGGCCCGAAGCGCCTCCACGCGGCGCTTGACCTGGGCTCGGATCTCCGCCGCCACTGCCTTGCCGTCCAACACCTGCGCGCCCATGCCTTCGCCTCTCCCCCACGCTCGATCGGTATGCCATGATAGCCAGGCAACGGGCCCCTGGGTACCGGCCTGCGCCAGGGTGGTCGCGACCACCCTGGCGGATTGACGTACCTGGAGTCCGAGCGTATATTGCCGGCCCTTCGATTCTGGAAACGCCTCCGAATCCGGGGTATAGCGCAGCCTGGTAGCGCACCTGCTTTGGGAGCAGGGTGTCGGGGGTTCGAATCCCTCTACCCCGACCAACGACCAGGCTCGGGAGCTTCGGGTTCTGAACGGGACTGGGGCATCGCCCCGCAATGCGCCCGTAGCTCAGCCGGATAGAGCAACGGCCTTCTAAGCCGTGGGTCGCAGGTTCGAGTCCTGCCGGGCGTGCCAAGTCGCGGCCAACGATCGCGATCGGCCAGGGAGGGGTAGCATGGCGGTGCAGCGGAAGGCACTCAAGGCCAATGGTGGACGTAGCTCAGTTGGTAGAGCACAGGATTGTGGCTCCTGTGGTCGTGGGTTCGATCCCCATCGTCCACCCCACCACTCCAGGTCCTCAAGGCCGCGCCGATTGACAGCCGGCCTTGGAGACGTAAACTGCAAGGCGAAGACATAATTGGGCCGTTAGCTCAGCTGGTAGAGCAGTGGACTCTTAATCCATCGGTCCGGGGTTCGAATCCCTGACGGCCCACCAATTGAGACAAGGGGTTACGGCATTGACGTAACCCCTTTTTCTTTTCCGGACAACCCTAGGACCCTGGGACAGGGCGCTCAGGGGGCGCTGGCGCCGCGGCATCCTGCCCAGACCAGATCCAGCCAAAGTCCGCCCTGCTCGTGGCCGTCCAGGGTCCCAAGGACACCAGTGCAGCCTAACCACTAACCCCTCGACATCGCCGTTCAAGGTCCAACGGCGCGTCGTGGCTGCTCGCGATGTCCCTCCTGGCCCTGCGCCGTTCGCGTCCACGGCTTTGGCGCCGGGTGCTGCGAAGAGGGGAGCAGGGTGGCCGTGCCTTGTCCCTGTGGGATTGTCGTTGGCGCCGCGCTCTTTGAGATCATCGGCTCGAACCAAGGACCGCGGCGGGGGACCGGGTTGATCTTGGATCCCAAACTCCGCAACCTAAGGGCTGGGCGTGGAATGCCTTCCTGGCATTTGATCAGCGCGCGTGTCGGGACGCGCCATCTCCAAGGGCTTGAGGTCCTTAGAAGACGAGGGCCATCCATGGCCCGCGGGGGAAGCGCAACAGATCGGCGTCCCAAGGCACGGGGCTTTTGGTGATTCCAGGCGCGTCGTGGGGCTAGGGACCCGATACCCGAGCCCATGGTCCATCTCACCCTGAGCGGCTCAGCTTCGCCAAAACGATCACACCCTTAGGAGGAGCGACGATGTCAATTGAGCGCGCGATCCTGACCTTGGCCGCCGCCATGACACTTTCATTGTCCAGCGCGATCTGGGCGCAGACCCCGGAGGACCAGGCCGCGGCCGTTGAGGGCGAGGTCCGTGTCGAAGGTGCCGAGGCCGATCGGCTGATCCGTGAAGCGGCGGCGGCAGAGGCGGAGGCCGCGGAGGCCGACCAATTGGCCCAGTCAGCGCGGGAGTACAGCCGCATGAAGATGGACGAGGCGACCAACGCCGACGACAGATTCCATGCCAATCGCACCGAGGCCAACATGGTGGCCCGCGACAAGGCGGAGGCCGAGGCGGCGGAGGCCATCAAGGAGGCCCACGCGACCCAGGACAAGGCGATCGCCGCCAAGGATAGGGCCAGGGCGGCCAGGGATAGGGCCAATGCCGCCATGGGTTCCCAGCCTGAGTCGGGTCAACCGCGATAGGCGCGGGCTGGGGGAGGGGCTGTTGGGTATCGGCGACGGAAGTGTGGGGCCTGCACGGAGCGGGCGTGGTGCGCGCGCTGCTGGCGAGGGTGCACCGGGGCGTGGGCCCGCTGAATGGCGCGCCGCGCCATTGGATGTGATCGAGGCCAGGGGTCCCCGGGGCTGACTTTGTGGAGCAAGAAGTCGGGCGGATCGGACAGTGGGCCGAGCCTCAAGGCCGCCCTCGACTATGTCCGTCTGGGGTGGTCGGTCATCCCGGTGGAGCCTCGGGGGAAGCGGCCCCTGCTGCGCTGGCAGGTCTACCAGTACCGGCGGGCGGAGGTCCCGGAGATCGCCGAGTGGTTCCGGCGCTGGCCGCAGGCCAATATCGCCATCGTCACCGGGATCGTCTCCGGCCTGGTGGTGCTGGATCTCGACCCCCGGCATGGAGCGGTGGCGAGTCTAGAGCGGCTCGGCGCGGAGCACGGACCCCTGCCCGATACGGTTGAGGCCAGCACCGGCGGGGGCGGGCGTCATCTGTATTTCGCCCATCCCGGCGATGTCACCCGCAATCGGGTGGGTCTGCTGCCGGGGATCGACCTGCGGGGCGACGGCGGTTACGTGGTGGCACCACCGTCGGTCCACGAGAGCGGTGAGGTCTACCGTTGGGTGCGCTCCCCGGAGGTGCTCTACCCAGTTCCCTTGCCGCCGTGGTTGCTCCGGCGGCCTGCGGGTGAGGACGCGCCACTGGGCCATCCCCTGTCCCATTGGCGACAACTGCTCCGGGATGGGGTGGCGGAGGGGGCCCGCAACGACAACATCGCCTCCCTGGCCGGGCACCTGCTGCGGCATGGGGTCGATCCCGAGGTGGTCACGGAGCTTCTGCTAACCTGGAACCAGGGGCGTTGCCGTCCACCGCTCGACGCCGACGAGGTGCGGCGCACCGTCGCCTCCATTCTCCGGATCCACCAGCGAGAGGAGGGGGGAGGAGGCTGAAGGTCGAGGCGGCGCTTCGAGTCCGGCCGCGCACCGCCATCCCGGACCGGCCCGGTGCTGGGCCCCACAACAATTGATGGGCTCGCCACCTGGTCAAGGTGTCAAGGGGAGCTCAAGCCGGTCGGTCGCCTCACCCGTACCGTAGTCGATCACCAGCGCCTGGCGATCGGCGATGTCCGGCAGAAAGGCGCTGCCTTCCACCACCCCGTT
>JBLMWY010000338.1:0-7573 GCA_050257475.1 Bdellovibrio bacteriovorus | reverse complement strand
CCGGATCGCGGCGAACGCGTCGGGCGTGACGATCACGACCGACAGGCGCGGCGCGCCGGTCCCCGTCATTCGCGGCGGGCGCGCGGACGCACGCGGTCGCGGATCAGGCCTCGAGCAGGCTGCGCAGCATCCACGCGTTCTTCTCGTGGACCTGCATGCGCTGGGTCAGGAGGTCGGCGGTGGGCTCGTCGTGGGCCTCGTCTACCAGGGGGAAGACCTGGCGGGCCGTGCGCACCACGGTCTCCTGGTCCTTGGCGAGCTGCCCGATCATCTGCAGGGCGGTGGGCTCACCGGTGGCATCCTGGATCGTCGCCAGCTCCGCGAACTCTCGGTAAGACCCCGGGGCCCGGAAGCCTAGGGCCCGGATTCGCTCCGCGATCTGATCCACCGCCAGGGCCAGCTCGTTGTATTGGGTCTCGAACATGAGGTGCAGGGTGTTGAAGAGTGGACCCTCGACGTTCCAGTGGTAGTTGTGGGTCTTGAGGTACAGGGTGTAGGTGTCCGCCAGCAGGCGGTTGAGACCCTCGGCGATGGCCTGCCGCTGTCCCTCTGGTATGCCGATGTCGATCTGGGTATAGGCGTTCATCTGGACCTCACTGTTGCTTTGGACCTCGATGCCGGGACCAGGGGCCGCGGTCCTGGGTCGATAGCGCGCGTGGTTGCCGGTCGGGGCAGGGGCGCTGGTATTGACCAGGGTCGCCGCAGGAGCCGACCAGCCCCGTCACACGTCTTCAGTGTAGGTCCGAAGGCCTAAGGATCAACGACGTTTATACCTGTCGTTCGGATTGAGTCGGCCGATCGTAGGGTGACCGGCGAGGGTGTCATCGGCGTGGTGCCTGGTCTGGAGGCAGGCGCCACGGGGGCGGAGACTGGAAGGGGAGGGAGGGGGCAGGGGTCCGGCGGGCCAGACCCCGTCCCGAGGATCGCGGGGCAGAAGGCTATGCCTGTGCCGGGATCAGGAGTCCAGACCTCCCTTGCCGGGCAGCTCGAGCACCTCGACCTTGACCTTGGTCAGACCCTTCTTGGTGAGGCCGATCTCCTGGGCCGCCGCGCGTGAGAGGTCGATCACGCGGCCTTTGACGAAGGGGCCGCGGTCATTGATCTTCACCACGACGCTCCTGCCGGTGCGGGTGTCCGTCACCTTCACCTTGGAGCCGAGGGGTAGGAACTTGTGGGCGGCGCTTAGGGCGTTCTTGTTGTAGCGGGCGCCGCTGGCGGTCTTACGACCGTGGAACCGGTCGTGGTAGTAGGAGGCGATACCGGCCTGGGTGTGTCCCGGGGCGACCCCGGCCTGGGCGTCGACGCCCAGGAGCAGCAGGCAGGAGATCAGGGCGGAGGTGAGTAAGGGTTGCTTCATGGATGCCGATCCATTCTGGGCCAGCCAAGATCCTCAAGGCCCGTGGTTGGCCCCGATCGAAGCTGGTCGTTATTGGATGGGCGGGAGTGTAAGGGAAAACCCGATATCGGGTAAACCCTAAATTTGCGATTTCTAATATGCGGCTTTGACAGCCGGTGCCAGGGTCTCAGCCCTGGCGATCGGGACGCGCATCACGGGGCATCTCGCCCAAGGTCCCCACCAGGGAGGTGAGAAGGTCCGAATGGGGACGAGCTTCACGCGAGGCGGGTGATGCCTCGACCTTACCGGAGCGGCCATCGCAGCCCGATGGGCCGGGCCACCCTTCCGGTGCAGCGGCGGGCCGGCTGAGGCCTCACCTATCGGCGTCCGACGGCGATGCCCCTCGGCCTCGCGGGGTTCCGGAGCTATTCCCTCGGGCGTGGCGAGTCAGCAGACGCCGACCAGCATCCTGCCCTCGCGTGGGCGTCGGCCGGTCGCCGATCGACTGAGCTCGACCCCGTTGCTTGGGGCGCCGCTCCCGGTGCGCCGCCCTCCTCGCGACGGTCTCGTCACAACCCTGAGGCGGCGGAGGAGACAGGCCGGCGAACGCCGGCCCTCGGGGACTGCGCGGAATCGGCGGATCAGTAGCCGCCTTTACGATGGACCTCGGGCAGGCCCGCGATCTTGGTGCCCTGCTTCGTGGGGGCCAAGGGGAACAGGATGTAGAGGTCCTTGCTGGTGGGCTTGGAGCCCCACTTCTTGCCCATGTCCTTAAGGACGACCCGCTCCATGGGCTGGTTCTGATTATTGTTGACGTACTCGTCGCGCAGGTAATTGAGCACGTCCCAGTGCTTGTCGGTGAGGGTGATGCCCTCGATCTCCGCGAGCTTGCGCGCCACGTCCTCGTTCCAGTCCAGATGGTTCACGAGAAAGCCGTGGTCGGTCAGCTCGATGGTCTTGCCATTAACCTCGATGGCCATGCGTGTGCTCCTCTTCGTCTTGGTGCAGGTCTAAACAATCGTGCCGCAGACAGGCCGAAACCGCCCAGGCGGCGCCGGGGCGGATCAAAGCTTGGGAATTTTATGATTTTGTGAACCGCCAGTCACGACCCCCGAGGACCCTCGGGACCGGGGGCCCAACCGGGGACTGGATATCCCCGAGGGGAAGGACCAGCGCCCTTAGCGCGCCTTGGCGACGGGGTCCACCCCCTTGTGGGGGATGAAGACGCCGCAACCCATCAGGCGGCCGGGGCCCAAGCCCAGGCGCTGGAGCAGAAAGGACTCCTCGAGGCTGAGGTCGGCGAGCAGCAGGCTTCGGGTGTGGAGCGGCCCGCTCGGGGTCTCCAGCGGGGTGGACTTGCCGCATAGGGCCTTGCGGACGCCAATCCCCATCTCGCCGAGCGCGCGCGCCGCATTAGCCAGGAAGCGCTCCTCGTCCTGCCCGGGAAGGGAGACCACATAACGGGCAAAGAGGGTGGTCTCTCGGCTCAGGGGCTTGGTCCGGCCCTCGCCGATCGCCATCGGGCACCCGCCCACCTCCAGGTTGGTGCCGGGTAGCTGGGCTAACAAGTCGCCGATCCGGTGCTGGGGCGTGCGGATGACGAGTCGTGTGCGGCGGGATAGCAGCAGCCGATTCTCCGTTCCATGGGCGGGGCGCTCCCAGCCATTCTGGGAGCCGGCCACATGGATCGTGTGGACCGCGACCAGGGGCTCGTCGGACATCCAGGGCAGAACCCGGGTCAGGGCCTCACTCAGGGCGTGGGCATGATCCACCGGTAGCTGCCGGCAATCGAGCGTGAACACGACGTCGGCGACGTCCTCGGGGACGGCCAGCGCCTCTTTGTCAACATCTTGATTCCAGAACATCTTTGCTCAGTAGGGTGGTGATATGGTCGGACAGTTTCCGCGGGCTTCCGGACGCTCAGCCGAAGGGCAGCCGATCCTGCAGGGCCTCGCGGTCGAACCACCAGTCATCCTGCACCAAGACATCCACCACGTTGCGCAGCCGCACGAGAAACTTCTCGGGCTCTTTGAGCTCAAGGCGGTCCATCCAGACGTCGAGCTGCTCGGGGGTCTCGACCCCGCTGTGGCGGCGTGCGACGGTGCCGAGAAGCTGGGTTGCGAAGAACATCAGGTCGTCGCGGTGGCGACCCTCGGCCCGCACATCCGCCAGAAAGAGGGCGGTGGTCGCGGCGACCGCAGCCCCGTCCGCGTCATCTGGTGTCTCATCGATGACGTGGCTCAGGAGCTCGACCGTGAGCTCCGGGTCGATGGGACAGGTCACGGCCAGCCAGATTCCCTGGCCGAGGGCGGCGATAGAGTCGGGTTGGTCGCTTTGAAACAGGACGTCGCAGGCATCGGCGGCGAGCTCGAACTCGTCGTCGACGATGAACTGGTCGAGCGCCGCCCGCCCCAGGGGCCAGGCCTCGGCGCCCCGATCCAGCCCCACCAGCGCCCGCGCCACCTGGAGCCGGGTGTCGGCGAGCTCCCGCTGATTGGCCCTGCCTTGCTCCAGGGCACGCAGCCGCTCCTTGAGCGCCAGCAGGTGAGACTCCAAGGCCGCGTCCTCGGTGACTCGGTTCAAGACGGAGTCGGCGGCCGTGTCAGCGAGCCGGGTGGCGAGCATCTCGAATTGCTTCATCTCGAAGGTTTCCAACGTGCGGGCGACTAGCGGACTCGACCGCTGAAGGCGGCCTCGAGGCGGTCTTCCCAGTTTTCTGGGGTGTCGGGGTAGGGCGGCTTCACGTCCATGCGGAAGAAACGCTCCCCGGAGCGGGCCACCGACTGCACCAGGGGGATGAGCTCCTCGAAGGACTCAATGTCTTGGTTTCCGACCAGAATTTCGCTGAGCTTGAGCATGGATCACCGCTGTCGCCTGAAAGTAAGTCACCGGTCGCGGCTCCCGATGCCGCGATGTCCTCTGCCAGGATGGCGTCTGACTGCACCCCCTGCCCTCCAGGTGCCCCCTCAGAGATTGTGAATAAACCAAATGCGCGCGCCGATCTCGGCGTCGCGTGCGCGTTCGCTTCTGGCCTATCCACTGGATTAGGTCTCGTCGCTCACTGCGCGGCTCCTTGCGTTCCCCCGGCCCGATCAGGGCTGCACGCTACGGTTTCTTCACAACCTCTCAGGAGGGACCGGCGACCCGCTCCAGATAGCGGACCCTGTAGAGTAGGCGGCCCTCTCGGGGCCCTCCGACGTCCGCGAATCCGGTGCGGTTGTGCAGGACATTGTTCGACACGAGGCCCTCGCCGGGCCGCAGGGTGTGAGTGAAGATGTAGCTGCAGGGGGAGGAAAACAAGCGATCCAGCGCCTCCCGGGCGGCCTGGGTCTCGGGTGTGGCCCGCCACTCCACATTCCTGGAGCGCGCCGAGTAGCGCATGTGCAGGTGCCCCTGGTCGAAGGAGAAGACCGGCCCGGTGCTCTCGGCGCGCAGCACCTGGCTGCCCCGTCGGTTGGCGGGGATGGTGAAGGCCCGCGGGTGAGCAAGGGCTCGGACCAGCTCCGGGGATTGATCGCGCAGGTGGATGTAAGCGATCTCGGGATCCAGGAGGCTATTGACCCCCCCGGCGGAGGCTTGGCGCAGGCAGAAGAGGGTCCAGGCGCGCACCTGGGCATGGGCCGGGTTGTAATAGCCGTCGGTGTGCCAGCTCAGGGGCTTTGTCGTGTACGGGATGTAATCGGCGCGCTCATCGGCCCCTCCGGCGGCGATCGTGCTGACCGCCCGATGGTCGGCGAACAGGTTCGAGTCCGCGGTGTTGAGCCCAAGAGCGCAGCCGAATGCAAGAATGGCCTCGGGCGTGATCTGGTGTACTGGCACGGCCACCAGGGCCAGGTTGTAGAGGGCGATGCGGCGGGCGATCGCGGCGCGCTCCGCCGGGGACGGAGCCGCCAGGGATCCAAGCTCCACCCGAAGATCCTCTGGCGTCGCCGGGTACGCGGCCAGTCGCCGATCCCGCCAGGCGCCATAGGCCGCGAGGTGCGAGGGGTTGTCGGGAATTTCAAAGGGGTGCGACACCGATGACTCCGTCGCGTGAGGATCTGCTAATATTAGTGGTCGTTGACTGACGGGTCATGCCTGCGTAACATCGCGGGCTACTTTGAGGACGCCAGGGTGCCGATATAGGACGGGGATATCCGCGGCGGCACCGGAAAGTTCCATATCCCGTATGGGATAGACCAGTCCCTGACGCCTCCCCCGATGGTGGAGTAGGCCGCTGTACCGACGATCGCTACAGTAGCGCCAGGCGAAGGAGGCCGCGTAGCTCCACATGAGTGGCAACGGCCGGCCCCGCCATCTTGAGATGTAGATACTTAACGTGGATCCGTCCCTGATCGTCGCCACGACCGCTCGGGACTGATCCGCACACGGGTCAACCCAAGGACATCGCGATCCTTTTTCTGAGCTTCCAGATAGGAGAGACAGCGCAATGGCGATCGATAAGTACAGCACCCCGATGCTCGATCAGTTGGAGACTGGCCCCTGGCCGAGCTTCATCTCTGGCATCAAGCGTCTGCGTGACGAGCACCCCGACGAGCGTATCAATAAGGTCACCAACAGCCTGCTCGGCCAGCTCGAGCACTCCTACGAGACCCGCAAGGGCTACTGGAAGGGCGGCACCGTCTCCGTGTTCGGCTACGGCGGCGGCATCATCCCCCGCTTCTCCGAGGTCGGTAAGGCCTTCCCCGAGTCCAAGGAGTTCCACACCCTGCGGGTCCAGCCGCCGGCCGGCAACCACTACACCACCGCCATGCTGCGACAGCTCGCCGATAGCTGGGAGAAGTACGGCTCGGGGCTCGTGACCTTCCACGGCCAAACCGGGAACATCATGTTCATCGGTACCGACACCGCCAACACGCAGCACTTCTTCGACGAGATCAACGAGTACGGCTGGGATCTGGGTGGCGCCGGCCCCTGCGTGCGCACCGCCATGTCCTGCGTCGGTGCGGCGCGCTGCGAGATGTCCTGCACCAACGAGCTCAAGGCCCACCGGCTGTTGGTCAACAACTTCACCGACGACGTCCACCGTCCGGCTCTGCCCTACAAGTTCAAGTTTAAGGTCTCCGGCTGCGCCAACGACTGCCAGAACGCCATCGAGCGGGCGGACTTCGCCGTGCTTGGCACCTGGCGCGATGACATGAAGGTCGACCAGGCCGAGGTCAGGAACTACATCAAGGAGAAGGGCCGTCAGTACTACATCGACAACGTCATCACCCGCTGCCCGACCCAGGCCCTGTCCCTGAACGACGACGATACCCTGGCCGTCAACAACCGGGACTGCGTGCGCTGCATGCACTGCCTGAACGTGATGCCGAAGGCCCTGCACCCCGGCGACGACAAGGGCGTGACCATCCTGATTGGCGGTAAGCGCACCCTCAAGATCGGCGACCTGATGGGCACCGTGGTGGTTCCCTTCAAGAAGCTGGAGACCGAGGAGGACTACGAGTCCCTGGTCGAGCTCGCCGAGACCATCATCGACTTCTGGGCCGAGAACGGGCTGGAGCACGAGCGCTGCGGCGAGATGATCGAGCGTATCGGCCTGGCCAACTTCCTCGACGGCATCGGTATCGAGCCGGATCCGAACATGCTGAGCCACCCCCGCCAGAGCTCTTACATCCGCATGGATGGCTGGGACGAGGCGGCAGAGGCCTGGTTCGAGCGGCAGGCCGAGGCCGGCAAGTAATCCCAGACGCAAGCGCGGCGCCCGGAGCGGTGTCACCCGCTCCGGCCCATCTCGAACCTGATTCTTTTGTTTATTTCTTGGAGGAAAGGCGATGGCAGATATGCGTGAGCCGATCGAATCCGGCTGCCCGGACCCGTGGCAGTACCTGCATCCGACGATGCGCAAAAATTTCGGTCAGTGGAAGTACCACGAGCACCCCCGGCCAGGCGTCCTGCGCCACGTTGCCTATAGTGGGGACGAGATCTGGACCGTCAAGGCCGGCACCCAGCGCATCCTCGACGTCTTCACGCTGAGGAAGCTCTGCGACATCGGTGACCAGTTTGCCGACGGCTTCATCCACTTCACCTTGCGCTCCAACATCGAGTACATGGTGAAGGATCCTGCCAAGGTGGAGCCCCTGATCCAGGCGCTGGAGGATGCGGGATTCGTGGTGGGCGGCACCCAGAACTCGGTGGCCATGATCTCCCACACCCAGGGCTGGCTGCACTGCGACATCCCCGGCACCGACGCCTCGGGCGTGGTGAAGTCCATGATGGACGAGCTCATCGACGAGT